>JAPKDN010000194.1 GCA_028822575.1 Alphaproteobacteria bacterium
TATCGCCAAGTCCCGGTTTCTGGGCCTGCATACGAAGATAACTGATGAGTTCAAGGCAACGCTGGAAGCTAAAAAGGCCCTCGGCGAGGCCGCGTTGGCGCCCTTGGAAACGCGTCTTATTCTAAAGGACTACCTAGTTGGCGATCGCTTCACGACCACCGATATCGGACTTTTTGCTTTTACCCATGTCGCCGAGGAGGGTGGTTTCAGGCTGGGATCCTATCTGGCGATATGCCGCTGGATAGGTCACATTGCCGCAGCTTTCCGGTGGCCGAGGGGTCGGTGGCTTGATAAGCTTGCTCTGTGAGCATAGAATCTCCCTCCACAAGGCCTCACCAGCACCGGGTGGCTAACCTGGGAACAGCACGCCTTGAAGCACTTTACAAGCTCGTCACACATGGCAAGCCTGCCGATGCGCGCTCGCTGCATGTGAAAAGCATTCTGGCTTATCAAGGTGGACGCTATCAGGAAGCTGCCGAGTTGTCCGGAAAATGCGTGTCTTTGGAGCCCAAGAACGATCAATACCAACGTCAGCTCGGCAAGGTTTGCGCCGAAGCGGGGTGGTGGCAGGCGGCGATGGCAGCGCTCAACCGCGCTATCTATCTCAATCCCTATGAGCCGGAATCCTGGTACGGGCTAGGTGATATTTTTAACCGGATCGGAAAGTTTGACAAGGCGAAATTTTGCTTCGAACAGAGCGCGCTTTTGAGGCCAGGTTTCGAGGCAGCTCGGGATCGGTTGGCGGAGCTGGAGAGCGTGACCTAAGTCACGCCCTCGCGTTCTCACACCTTAATTTCAGCCGACTTCCTTGCCGAAAAGCGCTAAGGTTCTTTCAAGTGCGATTTTGCGGCTTTCCGCGTGATAGCTCCCGCGTTGTTCGCAGTTGAAGCCGTGACCGGCGGGATAGACATGCACCCGGCTGTTCGGTTGAGCGGCCTTGACCTGATCAACCTCGGTCATTGGGATTGCGTGATCCTCCTCGCCGAAATGGAAAATCGTCGGACATTTAGGGGACAGATCCATCATCCCACCGACGCCACCGCCATAGTAGGACGACGCGGCGGAGAAGTTGGCGATCTTGCAGGCCGCCAACCAAGTTAGCGCACCACCCCAGCAATAACCGACCACACCGACCTTACCGGCAGATTTAACCACGTCGAGAGCGGCGGCGATCTCAGCCAACGGGTCATCATTCCCGCAGGTGGTCTTATGTGCGATACCGGCGGTGATATCGTCGGCCTCATAGCCAAGTTCGATACCCGGTTTGATCCGGTCAAACAGCGCCGGCGCGATCGTGAGATAACCCTGATCCGCATATTCGTCGGCGACACTGCGGATATGTGAGTTGACCCCAAAAATCTCTTGGATAACCACGACGCCACCTTTCGGCGTGCCGTTGGGTTGTGCCAGGTACGCTGAAAATTGTTGTCCGTCCAATGCGTTCAGGCTCAAAACCTCACCCATGATTCGCTCTCCCCTTTGAATGTCTCGACCTTGGCGGTCGGTCAGGTTTCATTCTTAACTTGGGGGACGAGAGGTGACAATGACCACGCGCGATGCCAATGATGGTTAATGACTATATCTATACTTGGATTTCGCCTTGCCTAAATAGGCAGAGTAGGCCCCTCCGGCGCCTGGGGGCTGCCAGATAGGTCGGGCCGGTGGAATTTTATACATTGAACCGGAACAACAGAACATCGCCGTCCTGGACAAGATATTCCGAACCCTCGGAACGCATCTTGCCCGCGTCCTTGGCGCCCTGCTCACCACCTAGTGAGACAAAGTCTTCATAGGCGATGGTTTCGGCGCGGATGAAACCACGTTCGAAGTCCGTGTGGATCGCGCCGGCGGCCCGCGGCGCCTTGGAGCCTTGATGTATGGTCCAGGCCCTGGTTTCCTTGGGGCCCGCAGTAAAGAAGGTCAATAGATCCAGTAGCCGATACCCGGCCCTGATCACACGCGCCAGACCGGCTTCCTCCAAACCAAGGGTTTCCAGAAATTCCTGTTTTTCCGCGTCCGTGCCGAGCTGGGAGATCTCTGATTCGATCGCCGCCGAGATCACGACGCTTTCCGCACCTTCGTTGGCTGCCTTTTCGGCCACTGCTTCGCTGAATGCGTTCCCGGTCCCCGCGCATTCCTCTTCAACGTTGCAGACATAGAGCACCGGCTTGGAACTCAGCATGTTCAGGGCCTTGGCGATCGGTGCCTCGGTCTTGCTCCAGTCCGTGATCAAGCGCGCCGGTTCTCCTGCTCGCAGCACCTCCAAGACCCGATTCATAACCTCCATCTGCGCCTTGGAATCCTTGTCTCCGCCGCGGGCCTTTTTCTCCAACGGAAGGATACGTCGCTCCAGGCTTTCCAGATCCGAAAGCATCAACTCGGTTTCTACCGTTTCGGCGTCGCGCACGGGATCAACCGACCCGTCGACATGGGTGACGTTTCCGTCCTCGAAACAACGCAATACGTGCACGATAGCATCTGTCTCACGGATATTGGCCAGGAACTGGTTGCCCAATCCTTCGCCCTGGCTAGCGCCCCGCACCAAACCCGCAATGTCGACGAATTCGAGATACGTCGGCAGGATCTTGGCGGATTTTGCTAAACTAGCGATTGCATCCAAACGAAGGTCTGGGACCGACACCCGACCGGTATTTGGCTCGATGGTACAGAACGGATAATTCGCCGCTTCCGCCGCCGCCGTCGAGGTGAGCGCGTTGAACAGCGTCGACTTGCCAACATTGGGCATGCCAACAATACCGCAGTTAAAGCCCATGGATTAGTTCTCTTGCTTGGTTGTTGTTTTCGCCGTGTCTGGCGCGGGTGCCGAAACCTTGGGAGGCCTCGGCGGCGGCGGGAAGACTGCGTGTGCCATCCGGCTCATGAAGGCGTTCTCTTCGCCGCCTGTGAGCAAGCCGGCGTGACCGGCGGCAGCATCAAGGAGCTTTGTCAACCAGGATGCCCGCTCCATCTTGGCGAAATCCTGCAGGACATAGGCAAAAACCCGGTCCTTGTGGCCAGGGTGACCAATACCGAGGCGGACCCGCCAGTAGTCCTTGCCGATATGCGTATCCAGGCTCCGCAACCCGTTATGACCGCCCGCTCCACCACCGATCTTGACCCGACATTTCCCGGGCTTTAGATCGAGATCGTCGTAGAACACATAGACATGGGCGGTACGCAGCTTGAAAAACCGCACCACCTCGCTAACGGATCGGCCAGACTCGTTCATGAAGGTCGTGGGTTTGAGCAACCTAACCGGCTGACCCGCGATCGTACCCTCGCTGATCAGACCTTGGTGTCGCGCGCGGAACGGCCCGCAGCCATGCCGACGCGCAATCTCGTCCACCGCCATGAATCCGATGTTGTGTCTTTGTCCCGCGTGTTTAGGGCCGGGATTCCCCAAGCCAACAAAAAGGAACATCCACCGACCCTCGGCCCAAAATCCTTCAACGAAAAACGAGTATATTCCGACGCAGGCGTTCGGTGGCTCCGGTGGCTGTCACGCCACCGAGCCAACGATCATCGCGTCGGGACGGGGAAGGGGCCCCGACTGCGAACCTTAGTCCTTGGACGCCTCGTCCTCGACAACACCTTCCGCCCCGCCGTCACCGTCCGTCGCACCGTCGACAACGACGGTCGGTGCCGCTATCGTCGCTATGGTGAAATCACGGTCGGTAATTGTCGTTGTTACACCATCAGGAAGTTCAACGGCGCTGATGTGCAGGCTATCACCCTGTTCGGCGCTCGCCAGATCAACAACAATACTATTCGGAATGAGATCGGGGCGGCACAGCACCTCGACCTGATAGCGCACGACGTTAAGCACGCCGCCGGCACGCAGGCCCGGGCATGTTTCTTCATTGATGAACTCGACTGGTACTTCAACGGTGACAGTGGTGTTGGCACCAATGCGGAGAAAATCCACATGCTCTGGAATATCGCTAACTGGATGCAGCTGCACATCACGTGGTAGTACCCGATTACCTTTTCCGGAAACCTGAACATCATAGATTGATGTGAAGAAGTTGCCGGTGTCCATGTCCTTGATCAGCTGCTTGCGTCCCACTGTGATAGACAACGGCGTCTTGCCGTCACCATAAATCACTGCTGGGACGCGGCCCTCGCGGCGCGCTGCGCGGGCGGACCCCTTACCGACCTTGTCGCGCGGCGTCGCGGCCATAACCGTAATATCGGCCATTTTTCTCTCCTAGGATTGATAACTTGGGACCATGACTAGACCGACCTCCAGGGGTGCCGGAAACATTCCGTCCAATCATAGCAAGCGGCAGGTTTTAGTGGTTTTGAGGACTTATTGCCAGCCCCAAAATGCAGCGACGTGCAGGCTTAATCGCCACTGACGCCGGAATAGTTGAACAGGCTCGATACCGAACGCGACTCAGCGATCCTCAAAATTGCTTCACCAAGCAAAGGCGCGATACTAATTTGACGCATGTTGCGGGCAACACGCATCGCCTCTGTGGCCTGAATGCTGTCGGTGGTTACCAGCTCGGTAAGCGGTGACGCGGTGACGCGCGCGACGGCACCACCAGATAACACGCCATGGCTGATATAGGCAGCAACTGATAAGCCACCCGCCTGCATCAACGCCTCGGCGGCGTTGCAAAGCGTTCCTCCAGAATCGACGATGTCATCGACGAGAATACAATGACGGTCAGAAACGTCACCGATGATGTTCATAACCTCTGATACCCCGGCGCGCTCGCGGCGTTTATCGATGATCGCCAGATCGGCGTCCAGGCTCCGCGCCAGGGCCCGGGCCCGAACCACGCCGCCCACATCGGGAGAGACGATCACCAGTGATTGGTCGCCATAGCGTTCCTTGATATCAGCATGAAACACTGGCGCGGCGAACAGATTGTCCGTCGGTATATCAAAGAATCCCTGAATCTGTCCGGCGTGCAGGTCAAGAGTTACAACCCTATGAGCGCCCGCAATGGTAATCAGGTTGGCGACCAACTTGGCTGAAATCGGCGTGCGGGGGCCTGATTTTCGGTCCTGCCGCGCATAGCCATAATAAGGAATTACCGCCGTGATCCGGTTCGCCGACCCCCGTTTCAATGCGTCAATTGCAACCAGCAATTCCATGAGGTTGTCATTGGTCGGAAAAGACGTTGATTGGATGATAAAAACATCCTCGCCACGAACGTTTTCATGAATTTCGACGAAAACCTCCATATCGGAGAAACGTCGGACATCCGCTTTGGTAAGCGGTAGATTCATGTAGGTGGATATGGCTTCGGCGAGAGGCCGGTTACTGTTGCAGGCTAGGATCTTCGTCGACATACCCGGAAATGCCCGCACCGTGTCGGTTGAAACCATGGAACTTTACTTCCGCGCGTACCTGGACAGAGCTCAGTCTACACGCGCGGATCTTGTATCAGCGTGGTGCGAACCGGCGCAAGGCCTATTGCGTCTTGGCGCCGGAACCCGACACGAGCGTATCGCGATAGGCCTGCGCTAACCTCGCGATTCCATCGGCCGCGCCATCGGCTATCGCCACGGCAATGGCGCCCCAGCGGCCGTTGAGTTGGCCGGCGGGGATCGTATTTTCCTGGGTTACGCGACCAATCTCCACGCCATTGGGTTTTGACAAAATCCAGGTTATGCTGACATCTTCGCTGTTATTGGGTGCCGGAATGACGGCGATTTGCGAGGTAACGAGGAGTTCGCCTCGACCGTTATCTACGACCGTAATGCGTTCAGCCTTGAGTGCCAGTTCAACCGCGTGGACCAAGGATGTCGCGCCGTCCCCGCGAATTTTTTCAATAGGCGTGATGGAAAGGCTTGGCATTTCGACGCCTACAGGCATGCGCCTCGGGCGTGTCGGGTCGATCCAGGAAACAACGATCGCGGCATTGTGGTCGGCGACGTCGCGAAACATGGCCACTGTCGGCCGTTCCCAAAATTCATCGGGAGGCGTGGTCAGGATCTCTCGCTGTTTTTTAAGCTGCCCGGCTTGGTTGGTAAGGCTCCAGATCATGACTAATTCCGGCGGTTGATCCTTGTGGAGCTTCTGGTACCCGTTACCCGACAACTGAAGAGATAGCCGGTTCGACCATCGTGATCCGGCAATGATGCCGTGATTCCGCAGGGCCGCCGCCATGGCCTCCGTCAAGGCGGCGCCAACCCAACCAACCGGCCCCTTGATGCCTTTGATCACCACACCCGCGCTGTTCGGCGCGAGCAGGAATTCGTTGTGCTTCTTGGTGGCTTCTATTGGTCGGAAGGGTTGCGGTATGGATCCACAGGCGGAAAGGCTCTGAACGACGACAAGCGTCAGCGCCGCGATTAAACCAGTATGCATGTGGCTAAACTGCCAATCATGATCGCCGCGAAGAAAATCCAGAGATGAGGCATGAC
>JAPKDN010000195.1 GCA_028822575.1 Alphaproteobacteria bacterium
GGCCGATCGGCGCCGCGGGCCGCACTTTCGTGGATGATTTCTAGGTCATGATCGTTGCAGGTGACAGACTTTAGCATGGTAGACCATCCCCTATTGGAAGGGGGGCAGGTCAACGGGGAAATCATTATCCTCGCTCCGGCGATCCGACGTAACCCCTCATCCTTTCAAGCACTTCGACGTGGTTTGCAGCAACACGTCTTTTCACTCTACGCGGAGGGGGGCTGATATCGGTCCCCGCCAGCTTGGCTTTTCAACGTCGACTGGATCGTTGGACGCCAAGATGCCGCGGACTTACGCTGCCCTCACCGTCGCCCCCGCTGCCGAAGCGGCCACAGCCTGCGCCAGATCCTCCAATAGATCCTCGACGTCTTCCAGGCCGGCGGAAATCCGGACAAAGCTCTCGGTGATCCCCAATTTTCCCCGGTTCTCCTCGGGCATCGCTCGGTGGGTGGTGGTCGCGGGATGGGTTACCAAGCTTTTGGAATCGCCAAGATTGTTGGAGATGTCGACGATGGCGAGATTGTCCAACAACCCGAAGGCCGCCGCCTTGCCGCCGACGACTTCGAAAGAGACCACGGTGCCAAAATCGCGCATCTGCGCCTTGGCGAGCGCGTGTTGGGGATGACTCTCAAGGCCCGGGTATAGCACCCGTGAAATTAGTGGATGTGATTCGAGAAACGTGGCGAGCCGCGCGGCGGTGCTGCACTGGCGCTCCACCCGCAGATCTAGGGTCTCCAGACCTTTGAGCAAGGTCCAGGCGTTGTAGGGGCTGAGCGCCGGGCCGGTGTGGCGGACATAGGGGAGCAGCAGGTCGTCGTGAAATTTCTGACTGCATAGGATCGCACCCCCAAGGCAGCGGCCCTGGCCGTCGATATGCTTGGTTCCAGAGTAGACTGACACATCGGCGCCAAGCTGGACCGGTTGCTGGAGCAATGGGGTGGAGAACACATTGTCGACCACGACGCGCGCGCCGGCGTCATGAGCAATTTGTATCACTGCCGGCAGATCGATGATCTCCAAGGTCGGGTTGGATGGGGTCTCCAGAAAAATACAGGCCGCGCCGTTCTTTAAGGCATCCCTCCATTGATCAAGATCTGTGCCGTCTACCAGCACAGTCTCGATGCCGAAACGCGGCAGGATATTAGTGACGATCTGATGACAGGAGCCGAACAGCGCGCGCGAGGCGACCAGGCGATCGCCAGCCCTAAGTTGACAGGCAAGCGCGGCATGGACCGCCGCCATGCCGCTGGCGGTTGCGAAACAGGCCTCAGCGCCTTCCAGTGCTTTCAGTCGGTCCTCGAACATCTGGACGGTGGGGTTGCCGTAGCGGGAGTAGACGAACCCCTCCTCGTCGCCCTTGAAGCGGGCCTCGGCGGAGCTGGCGCTTTCATAGACGAAACCGGACGTCAGGTAGAGCGCCTCGCAGGTCTCGCCAAATTGGGATCGGGTAAGGCCGCCCCGGACGAGTTGGGTCGCGGTACGCCAGGATGATGGGGTGTTAATGGTCATGGGATTGTTCCTCTCTCAACCCTAAAGCCAGGGGAGCCCGCTTGCGCGCCAGCTGGAAACTGTGTTGCGATGGCCTTCAGTGTCCTTGGGACCCTCGAAGCCGTCGGAGATATTGAAGCAGTGCTCATAGCCGTTCTTGGTAAGCGCGATCGCCGCGTGTTTCGAACGCTGACCGGATCGGCACAACAGTAGAACGACCTGATCCTTGGTCACGCCCTTGGCTTCGACAGTCTTGCGGAAGTCGGGGTTAAGCCTCATTCCGGGGAAGCTTTGCCACGAAACCAGCACCGGCTCCCGCCCGAGACCCAAAAGGTCTGGGCGGCCAACGCAATCCCATTCTGGGGCTGAGCGCACGTCGAGCAGCACGGCCTGGGGATTGTCGCGCAGGATGTCGGCGGCCTGGCGGCTGTTCACATCGCCCGCATAGTTTTGCGCGGTCATGCCTCCCCCCTCAGTAACCCCAGGAAGCCGAGCAAAAGCTCTCCTGGGAGTGATTGATGGAAGCATCGTCATTGGTTCCTGCTGTTGACGACGGGCGTCCGTTGTCGTGGTCACCGTCATTGGGTTGAGCCCAAGGGGCGGTGCTTGCCCAGCTGGTAGCCGGGCCGCAGGGTATTGTCGGTCTTTTAGTGAACAGATTCATGACACCAGTCCCCCAAGCCGTTCGTTACGGGCCCACGGGAGACTTCCCGTGGCGCTTTAGCGGTTGGTGACGCGGGCGCAAGCTGCCCTTCAAATCGCCGCGGGGCCTTTGAGGAGGACCAGTCCCTAACGCGGCGATTTTCCGGCGCTGGGCGCAAAAAAAAGCCATCGCGGCAAAGCCGGACAGCTAGTCCTTCTTTAGCCGCACTTGTAAAGCGCCCGCAAGCTGATCATCAAATCGGCGCTGCCTACAGAGAACTGAGTTTAGGGCTGATATGTCAAGCTGTTATTTTTCGGAAACCCGATTAGTATGTAAGATCACTCGCCATGTTCCTTGTTCCACGGCCACTCGAACCAGGCGTTGATCCTGTCTCGATCGGCGGCCCAGACCAACCCACGCCACATGCCGACGCCATTACGTAACACAGTTCAATCATTGCGGCTCCGCCGGTTCGCGTTCGAAAAGGCGGGTCAGATCTTGTCACCCGCGACGACCGCGAGGCGCCAGTATTTCACGTGACAGTCGACGTTCTCAAACCCATCTCCGGCCATCCAGTCGATCTGTTGGGTAAGGGTCGCGGTACGATTCTTGCCGGAGGTCAGGATGGCGTGTTCTATCTCATCGTCACTGGCGCCTTGTTCACGCGCCATTTCGCGCCATTGCGCCACATAGCGGTCCTCGAGTACGTCGGTGGCGCCGCGGACCTGGGTGATGCTGATTAAGCGGCCGCCCCTGCGCAGCGCCGCGTAGGCTGCGGACAACAGGGTCCGCTTCGACTTGTTTTCAAGAAAATTCGCCGCCAGTTCCTGAATCACGACATCAAATGGGCCTTCCAAATCCACCCGCAAATAGTCGCCTAACTCGTAGGTTAACTGGTCGGTATATTCGGCGAGTCGGTCTTCGGCCGCGTCCAGGTTGACCTTGGAGTCATGAACCACGTGGACACGGGCTTCCGGAATTTTTTTCAGCAAGCGTTCGACCATCAGGCCGGTCCCAGTACCGATATCAAGGACCCGGTAGGGCTGATCCTCCTGAGGTTCGGGCAGTAGGCGAAGGGCCGTTTCGTATAATTCAGTAAGGTGTGGTAACAGGCGCTGACGTGACTGGGATATGGAATGATAATCCCTGCCTCGATGGTCGTCTGTGAAACTCATCGCGCACCTCGCCGCTAATACTCCATCATCAACGTTGCCTGGATGCAAGCGTGTTTAGCTCCGTGGGGACGCGAAACGGGCGCCCGACGGACCGGTTATAGGCATTGATTGGGCAGGATATCGCTCGTGGATAAAAAAAGGTCAACATTGCGCTTTTCAGACCTCACCCTAGCGCGTTAAGTTGAGGACTTAGCGGTGCTGCCAATCGGTGGGTGTCGTGACAGAAATCGAGCGCACGGGAGAATTTCAGTGCAAAACCAGAATATCCAACAGGTCCAGGTCGCGCGTTCAGAGACTATGATCGCCGCCGTGCTCGGTTTGATGGTTGGGACCTTTTTGATCATCGGGGTCGGTTTCGCGCATCCTGAGGCGATTCATAACGCCGCTCACGACACGCGCCACACGACGGCGTTCCCCTGTCACTGAGGGCGGGCCGTGATTCGCCGCCTGTTCCTGGCTGCGATAGCGGCTGGTGTTCTCGCTGGTGTGATCATTTCGGCGATCCATCAGGTTACGACGGTCCCGATCATACTGCAGGCCGAGACCTATGAGGATGCCGCTACGAAGGCGAGCGTCGATGATCCAGGCAGGGTTTTGTCGGCCGGCTTCCGTTTCTTAAATCCCGCTTTCATAAGCAAGCCTCCGTACCATCCGGTTCACGGCGGCAAGGCCGATGATGGTCAAGGCGCTTGGGCGCCGGAAGACGGAATGGAACGGGTGTTGTTCACGGTCACGACAACGGTGCTGTCGGGGGTCGGATTCGCGTTGTTGTTGGTGGTTGGAATGATGTTACGCGGGGAGACCTTGGACGCGCGTCGTGGCGTGATTTGGGGAGCCGCCGGTTTCGTTGCCTTTACTCTGGCGCCGACTCTTGGTCTGCCGCCCGAAATTCCCGGCGCGGCGACCGCGGACCTGATGGCGCGTCAGGTTTGGTGGATTTCCGCCGCCGTGGCTGCGATGGCGGGTCTTTGGTTGTTGGTCTTTACTGAAGGTCTAGCCTGGAAAGTGGTGGGAGTCGTTCTGATGGCGGCGCCGAACATTTATGGTGCGCCGCATCCCCACGCATTCAGCACCGGTGGCGTGCCCGCGGAGTTGGCCGCACAATTCGCCGCCACCTCGATCGGCATTTCAGCTTTATTTTGGGCGCTTCTCGGCGGCTTGTCGGGATATTTCTTGGGGCGGTTGTCGGCAACCGAATAGCAGCTACGCTTTCCGAACAAAATTCGTGGTTGATACTGGCGCGGTCATCAACGGCGACGCTGGACATGAACGATCGCGCCCGAAACAATGAGGCTAGGGGAGATCTCTTACATGTCAGGGAAAATAGCGGTTATCGGCGCGGGCTTGATCGGTCGATCCTGGGCCATGGTGTTCGGTCGGGCGGGCCACCAGGTGGCGTTGTACGACGCCTTTCCCGACGCGATGGATGCCTCGGAACGCCTGTTAGACGCGAGTCTGGCGGACCTGGAGGCCAATGGCCTGATTTCCTCGGCGAGCGAGGTCCGCGCGCGTATTCACCGGGCCGGCACCCTTGAAGTGGCCATGGATGGCGTGGACTGGGTTCAGGAGAACGCGCTGGAGCGGGTGGATGTAAAGCGTGAGCTCTTCCAAAAAATGGACGCGCTGGCCGGGCCGGAGACGATAATCGCCAGTTCAACCTCGGCGATCCCTTGTCAGGAGATCACAGACGGCATGGCCGGTGCGCACCGGATGTTGGTGGCGCACCCCGCCAACCCTCCCTATCTGCTTCCGATCGTCGAGTTATCCGGCGCGCCGGCGACCAGCGCCGAGACGATGGAACGGTCTCGCGCGTTCCTGGAAGAAGTGGGGATGGCGGTTATCACCATCAACAAACCAGTGAAGGGCTTCGTGCTGAACCGGTTGCAGGTGGCGCTGCTGACCGAGGCTTTCAAACTAGTCGAGGATGGTGTGGTTTCCGGCGCGGATCTTGACAAGACCTTGAAGCACGGGCTCGGCCTCCGTTGGTCGTTCATGGGGCCGATGGAGACAATTGACCTGAACGCGCCCGGCGGTATCCGCGATTATTTGGAGCGGTTCGGATCGGCCTTCGAGGAAATCGCCATCGAACAATCGGCGTTCCGGCCCTGGACATCCGAGGGATATGCCCGCCTCGAGGGGGAACGCCGAACCGTGATGGGGGCGGACCAATTGCCCGAACGCACGGCCTGGCGCGACCGTCGACTGATGGCCCTGATGCGTCACAAGAGGCAAGCCGCGGAGGAAATCGGCGAGTGAGCGGATGCGGCTTGATCGCCGGCTGGGGAGAGCTTGATGCCTGAGGGATTGGTTATCCGCAACGCAGAACGCGCGGATTTCGCGCGATGGCTCCCCCTATGGGAGGGCTATAACGCGTTCTATGAGCGCGAGGGGCCGACGGCGATCTCCATGGAGGTGACGCAGTTGACCTGGGAGCGGTTTTCGATGGCTATGAGCCGATGCATGCCCTGGTCGCGGAGCAGGGTGATCTGCTTTTCGGGATGAGCCACTATATCTTCCATCGCAAAAACACCATGACTGGGCCGGCGTGTTATTGGCAGGATCTGTTAACGGATGGCGATACCCGCGGCAAGGGCGTTGGTCGGGTCTTGATCTTAGGGGTGTACGAGCGGCCGCGCCAAGCCGGTTCCACGCGGGTTTATGAGAAAACCCACGAGACCAATGCGCCGGGCAGATTGCTTTACGACAAGGTCGCCAACCATGACGGGTTTATCGTCTACCGCAAGGCGCTTTGACCTTTTGAGAACGTGATGGGAGATCAAAAATGCTGCGACTAGGCCTCATGGGTGCCGGTGCGATTGGCGACGATGTCATCAAGATGGTCCAGGGCGAATTCGCCGACCGGATCACAATTCCTGCCGTTTTGGTGCGTAACCCCAGAGACAATCAACCAGTTAATCATCCTTTTATAACGAACGACTTTGATGCCTTTTTTAAGTATGACTTTGATGTCGTGCTTGAAGGAGCCGGGCATGCAGCGGTGATAGATCACGCCGAGAAAATCCTACGCGCCAAGATTGACATGAT
>JAPKDN010000196.1 GCA_028822575.1 Alphaproteobacteria bacterium
GTTCTCGGTTGCCAAAATTGGTCGTCGACAGCTGTTCGTTCAGAAGGACGTAGTCGACAAGCAGGCTGTAATTTGGTTGGGTAATTCTAAGGCCGAGTTCGCTACGCCGAGGCTTGAAGCTGTCTTTATCGAGCCGGAATCGGAATAACAGATCAAGCCAGTCGGCCGGCGCCAATTGCACGCGTCCAACATAGTCCGAAATATCGGTATCTAGACCCGAGCCACTGTCGAAGGCGCTGCTTCCCCAGAGTTGATAGCTTTGGCCAATAAAAAGTTGAGATGCACCGAGATCGGTTTCGAACAGCGCTGCTTTCAGACCGTAGTCGATACGACCTCCACTAGTGACGCGATCGGAGCCTTCGAAACGATTGAGTTCGAAGATGTTGGTGTCATCAAACTCAAAGGCTTGGCTATCTTCATTAGGGATTTCGCTCGGGTTCCCGCCATTTGGGCCGGCGACGAAATTAAGGATTGGCTCGATCGTTTGGCTAGAACTTCGTGTGGTCTTCAGGAAGGGAAATCGCCAATTTAACCCGAGTTGGGGAAACACCCTGCCCGTGACGGCTTCCTCGCCCGAGGGTTGGCCGATGTCCGCGCTGGTGGGGTTATTGGCGGAATACACATCGGATTGGACCGAAGCCGTGAGGGTATAAAAATCCCCCGCTGGCGCGTAATACGGCAGGCTCCACCCACCCGCAAGCGAGAGCTTTCGGCTATCTGCGCCGGCTTCTCGCGTTAGTGACAATGCGCTTGCGTCGAGTTGGAAACGCCCACCATAAGCGTCGGGCTCGCCTATGAAGCTATACTGAACTTGGGGTAAAACCGTTGGTTGGCGTGCCCGGTTATCTCCGGCGCGCAGTCCCTGGAACTTATATGCGTTCACAGCGGCGTAATTACGAGATCTAAACCCTTCGAGGAAAACACGGCTGGTCAATACTTCATCACTCCCCAGACGGAAGCGTCTCAAATAGGTCCTTTTGCTCGCCTGCTCGAAATCGAACCCCGTCCGCCAGGTGTCACTTAGCGAAAAGCGGCCTTCCAGATCGGCGCTCGCCTGGAGGCCGCCGTCATTGGTCACGGTGCCACGATCACGCAGAATACCGGCGGTCGTCTTTAGGTCAAGCCGACCATTACTGAAGGCATGGCGATAGCGCGAACTTATAACGATCCCCTCGCGGGAGTAAATGACTGGCTCGACTTCTGCATCACTTTGTTCGTTGATCGCATAAAAAAACGGTTGCCCGTAAATAAAGCCAAGTTCATCCGAGTGGCCTAGCGTCGGGGTTAAAAGCCCGGAACGCCGGTCGACAGTGGGGTCTGGGTGAACCATATAAGGAGTGTATATCACCGGCACGCCGAAAAATTCGAGGACTGCGTCCCGGTACTCAATATCCCCGCGTGCCTCATGATGTATAACTTGATCGGCCTTGATCTGCCAAAGCGGTGCGCGCGTGGGATCCTCTCGACACAAGGCGCAGGGTGAGAACACCGCTTTTTCCATCGTCTTACGTTGTCCGGCTGAACGCTGGGCCCGGTTCGCAGCAAGCCTGGACCCGTCCGTCAAGAGGACACGCAGATTTTCAATGAACCCGGTCTTCAATTCGTTCTCAAGCACCGCATAGTTCGAAAAAATGACCTCGCCGCCGGGTTCCAGCAGGGAAACATTCCCGCTTGCGGTCACCGTGTCGGTATTCTGATCGTATGAAATCAAATCGGCGATCAAAATGCGATCGCCGTGCGCAAGTTCGACGCCGCCGCGCGCGATCACGACACCTGTGCTCTCGTCGTAAACAAGGCTGTCGGCATTCATCAGTACCTGCCCCGATCCTGCAGCTGCATCTTGGGCGTGAACTGGATCTGTGGCCGAAAAGGCCAGGAAGCAGCAGATAACCCATCCCAAGGGGCGGGCTCGCATCAGTTTGCAAATCCAATGCGGCATCGTTTATCCATCCTCAAGATGCAACAAACTAGCAACGCCTAGAAGGGTCGTTACCGTGGCGGGTGTCCAGGCGGCCAGAACTTCGGGAATGCGTGACGACAGGCCAAGGGCGAAAACTAGATCCGACATAAAATAGACGAAAAATCCAAAGAATAACCCAGCGCAACTCCAGAGCATCGTACCACCGCGCCTGCTCATACGGAGTGAAAAAGTTGCTGCGATAAGCACCATTGCGCAGAGCAACAAGGGCGAAGCGAGCAACGAATGCCAATGCAGCCGATGACGCACTGCAGAAAACCCCGCGTTCTCCAGAATCAAGATAAAACGGGGTAATTCCCAAAAAGACATGGTATTTGGCGAAGCGAAACTGTCTTGAATGTTGTCCACTGTCAAACCCGTGGTCAATCGGTATACTGGCCTGAGCGAGGGGATGCCGTCCTCGCTGATCAGGACGGCCTTTTTCAACATCCAATAACCAGGCTGCAGATGGGCGCTTTCGGCATCGATCCTGGAGATGAACTTATCCTCTCCCTCGAAAAGAAAAACGATGACGTCCGACAATGCCTCGCCATCGCCAATGATGCCTCGAGCGTGCAAAACTGAGTGCCCACCGGGGGTGCGTTCGCGAATCCATAGCCCTTCGGAGGAAACGGCGAGTGCATTGCCGCCATCGCGAAGTACCCGATTCTCCAACGCCTCGAATTTCGCAGTCATGACGGACGCGACAGGATTGAAAACGGCGACCCGGAAAACCCCGATGAAGAGCGCGACCAATAGAGCGGGCAAGAGAAATTGCCAAACAGAGACACCCGCCGAGCGCGCGACAACCAATTCCTGATTCCGGGTCATGCGCGTGAAGGCCATCATACCGCCCGCCAGAATGGCGAATGGGAACACTGCCTGGCCCATTTGTGGAGCCTTTAGTAAGGCCATTTCCATAATGGTTCCGAATGACGCATCATTTTTGTCCGAGGCGCGGCGAAGTAACTCGACCAAATCGACCAAAAATACTATGCCCATGATCGCAAGGAACGTTCCGATGACCCAGAGTATGAACTGGCGCCCGAAATAGCTGGAGAGCGTCATGGAAAGCTTCACGACATTTCCCTTGGCGCACAGATCATCATCGAGACATCCTATCCGTTAAGGCTTGTTCGGCGGCAGGGCGCCTGATGCGGCGCCGGGACAACAAGACCGCGGCGATCGCCGCCGGGACAATGATAAATCCATACATGGCTGGGATCAGCCACGGTTGTTTCGCGGCGAGGAATTTGGTGCCAAGCCCCAAGCCTTCCAAAATAACTGCCAAACTAACCGCCACGAGTATTCTCCACGTTTGGCCTCGGCGTGAGAACTCCCCTCTCAATAGCACCGCCAGCCCCAGCAGCGGTAGCGCCAGCCCCAGCAGCGGCGCGCTCAGCCTGGAATGACCTTCGGCAATATACTCGTCAAAATTTCGAGGCGCGGTATCTTTTTCTGTTGGATTGAGGAGTTCTGGAAGGAAAAGCTCATTCTGATCGCGCCAGGCCCTTTGAGTGACTGATTGGGACCCACCAAGATCGACGGTATATCGGTCGAAATATAGCAGGCTGGTTCGTCCAGTTGAATTGTCACGGCTTTGTCGATTGCCGTTTTGCATGAAGACCCTGGGCCCCGCTTCAGTCACCACGAGGGCGCCCCGCTCGGCGATTAGCGTTACTTTTTGCTTAAGGTCACGGTTGTCATGGACAATAATGCCACTGAGTTCGCCGGTCTTCTGGCGCGCGCGTACATAAACCGTGATGTCGTCGGTGATCGTGTTGAACACCCCCTCGCGAAGCAGAACATCGGTGTAATTGTGTCGGATTTGAAATTGCAACTCTTTGAAAGCACGATACGAAAGCGGAATTAGGTAAAGTGTCATCAAGTAACAAGAGAGCGTGATTAGGACCGATACGAATATCGCTGGATGCGCTAGGCGCATCGGGCTCAGGCCGGAAGCTTCGAGCACCACGATTTCACGGTCACCGGCCATCCGATTGTAAATGAATATGACTCCCGCGAACCCGGAGATGGGCAGGACGATAGAGAGCCAGGTCGGGAGCAACAACATTGTTAAATAGATGAACGTGGCCAGCGGCAGGCCGCGATTGACGATCATGTCCACGAAGCGCAACGATTGGCTCAACCATATGACGCAGGTAAGGGACACCACGACAACCAGGACGGCGGTGAGAAGCTGCTTTGCGATATAGATATAGATGTTCACGCTTGAGGATCTTATTTTTGTGATTCCAATCGCGCGATCACCATACAACTGGAGTGGCGGATCGCCCAGGCGCATCATAGTGTCTTCAACTGGTCATGCTAGCGGCAACTGCATGGTCGATGCTGGTGACGATTGACAGCGCATGATAGCGCCGGTACGGCTCGTTCAGACCAATTCCAAGCAGGAGACCTTCGATGAAGATCGCGTTCGGCAAACTTGCCTTTCCAAAAAAAGGCGCCGTCGTCCTGGGGGTGATGGAAAACCGGAAGATGTCGGCGATGGCCGCCGAAGCGGATACCGCGTCGGGGGGACTGCTGAGCAGAGCCATGGGCGCAAGTCGATTCACCGGCAAAGCTCATCAGACGTTGACGGTTTTTGCGCCCACCGGTCGAGTTTTCCTATACGGCCTCGGAGACGGCGGGGGCATTGATGACCTTTGGTGCGAAAAAGCCGGTGGGAGCATCGCCGCAGCGTTGGCTGGGTCCGGTGAGACCGAGGTTTCAATCGCAGTTGAAAGTCGTGATGGTTCGGGTGCCGGCGGAGAGACCCGGGCCGCCCATGTCGGCTATGGCGGGCTCTTGCGCTCGTATCGTTTTGATAAATATCGCACGACGCTAAAGGACGATGAAAAGTCAACACTTTCCAAAATGACGGTGATGGTCGATGGGCACTCGAAGGCGAAGAAGCTCTTTGCTGAGCTTCAATCCGTCGCAGATGGTGTGTTCCTGGCCAGGGATCTGGTCTCCGAGCCGCCGAATGTCCTGTATCCGGAAAGCTATGCCAAGCGCCTGCTAGACCTGCAACACGATGGCATCAAGGTTGAGGTGCTGGGCGAAAGGGAGATGGCCAAGCTTGGCATGGGCTCGCTGCTGGGAGTCGGGCAGGGCTCGGCACGCGAAAGCAAGCTCGTTGTCATGCGCTGGGAAGGCGGCAAGAAGGGTGATCGACCCATCGCGTTCGTCGGCAAGGGCGTTACCTTTGACACGGGGGGCATCTCGCTAAAGCCGGCTGGTGGCATGGAGGATATGAAATGGGACATGGGTGGTTCCGCCGTCGTGTCGGGGCTAATGAAGGCGCTGGCGGGCCGAAAGGCAAAGTCGAATGTGATTGGCGTCGTTGGCCTTGTAGAGAACATGCCCGACGGCAAGGCCCAAAGACCGGGTGATGTGGTTACCTCGATGAGTGGGCAAACGATTGAGATTATCAATACGGATGCCGAGGGACGCTTGGTTTTGGCGGACGCTCTCTGGTACACGCTGAAAAAGTTCAACCCCCAGTTCATGATCAACCTCGCCACCCTGACCGGTGCGATGATGGTGGCCTTGGGACAGGTAAATTGCGGCTATTTCGCCAATGATGATGAGTTGGCAGAGCGCATGGCTAGGGCGGCGAAAGCGGTCGGCGAAGGGGTCTGGCGGATGCCACTTGGCGAGGAGTACAACAAGATGATGGACTCCGACATCGCAGATATGAAGAATGCCGGCCCGCGATTTGGTGGCAGCATCACCGCTGCCTGTTTCCTTGAACGTTTTGTTGAGAAATGCCCTTGGTCGCATATGGATATCGCGGGCATGGCGTGGTCGTCTAAGGATACGCCAACCGTGCCCAAGGGTGGCACCGGGTGGGGCGTTCGGATGCTCAACAACCTCGTGAAGACTCATTACGAGGGCTGACACGTGGGCGGGTGACCTCACCCGCCCACCAACCCCGCGCGCGGCGGATGTATGACCGAGATCAGCTTCTACCATCTGACGGTTCGCTCCCTCGAATGGGCGCTCCCCAAACTGTTGGAACGTACGCTGGCGAGCGGTGAGCGCGGGCTTGTCATGGTCGCCAGTCAGCCTCGGGTGGATGCGTTGAATACTCATCTCTGGACCTATGACGCCAATGCCTGGCTGCCGCATGGCGCGGAAAAAGATGGGAACGCTGCCGACCAGCCCATTTGGCTGACTGCAGGCAATGACAACCCGAATGGGGCCAGCTTTCTTTTCTTGGCCGACGGCGCAGTGACAAATCAAATTGGTAGTTTTAAGCGGGTTTTCGAGTTGTTCGACGGTCGTGATGACGAGGCTGTTGCTGCGGCGCGCGTCCGCTGGAAATCCTATAAGGAAGAGGGACATGCGCTTTCCTACTGGCAAGAGGACGATCGTGGGCGTTGGAGC
>JAPKDN010000197.1 GCA_028822575.1 Alphaproteobacteria bacterium
GATCGTTAAGTAAACCAGTGGTTTCGTCTTTGTGGAAAGCGCTGCCGGCGACGTGTGATCGGAAGGCCCGACCTTAGATACGTGAGGTTCGAGAGAATCTCTCTTTTTCCGGTTATCTGGATTTCCTGGTACTTGGAGGATCCGTTGTGGCAAAGGGTCAGCGACGATGCGGCGATCCTTTTCCTATCGAAACTATTTAGAATGAACCAACTGGTGGGGAAGCTTAAGGAGGTCATGCCAAGCTATAGAACGCTTAAGCAATTAAAATCACGTGCTCTTAAGTGTGGATGACCAGGAGAGGTGGAACAAATGGGCACCAAACTTGGATATAGAGAGTGTGTAAACTCCATCATATTGGGGGTCTATCAATGCATAGCGAATCGGTAGGGTGTAAATCCCAGATGTGGATGAGAACAAAACACGAAATTATCTATTGAATAAGAGAACAAAAACAGTACAATCGTATAAATAAATGGCGGACGCATGATCCGGTTGGCGGGTCCAGGATGCCTTGCCACGGGGCGGGGTGATCTCGAAACTCCACCGAAGCTAAAGTGGTAATCGCGTTGAAACGATCCCGTGCGTGTGAGATATGGAGACTGAGAATGTCGGTTACACCCCTTAGAGTTGTGGAACGGGATCCCATGGATAAGTCCAAGGCATTGGAAGCGGCGCTGGGCCAGATCGATAAGGCCTTCGGCAAGGGCTCGGTCATGAAGCTTGGCCAACGGCAATCAGCGATTGATATAGAAGCGATTTCAACGGGGTCACTAGGTCTGGATATCGGTTTGGGTATTGGCGGACTGCCTAAAGGCCGGGTTGTCGAAATCTATGGTCCTGAAAGTTCGGGTAAGACAACACTAGCACTGCAAGTCATAGCCGAATCGCAAAAGGCGGGCGGTATCTGCGCCTTTGTGGACGCCGAGCACGCGCTTGACCCCGGCTATGCCCGTAAACTAGGGGTTGATATCGATGAGATGTTGATTTCCCAGCCGGACGCCGGTGAGCAAGCTTTGGAAATCGCTGACACACTGGTGCGTTCTGGTGCGATCGATGTGTTGGTGGTCGACTCGGTCGCCGCCCTGGTGCCCCGCGCGGAGCTTGAGGGCGAAATGGGCGACACCCATGTCGGTCTGCAGGCGCGCTTGATGAGCCAAGCATTGCGCAAGCTGACATCTTCGATTTCCAAATCTAATTGTCTGGTGATCTTCATTAACCAGATCCGTCTGAAGATCGGCGTAATGTTTGGTAGTCCGGAAACGACCAGTGGCGGCAATGCGCTTAAGTTCTATGCCTCGGTGCGGCTCGATATACGGCGTATCGGCGCGATTAAGGACCGGGATGAGGTGGTGGGAAATCAGACCCGGGTCAAAGTAGTGAAGAATAAGATGGCGCCGCCGTTCCGGGTTGTCGAATTCGACATCATGTATGGCGAGGGAATATCAAAGACCGGCGAGTTGCTGGATCTTGGCGTCAACGCCGGCATTGTCGAGAAATCGGGTTCGTGGTTTAGTTATAATGGCGAACGGATTGGCCAGGGGCGGGAGAACGCCAAGACCTTCCTGAAGGAAAATCCAGAAATGGCGGCGACTATTGAGTTAGCAATTCGTCAGAACGCGGGGCTGGTCGTGGATGCGATGCTTGCCGGACCGGAAGCGATCGCTGATGATGGGGATGACGCCGGCCTGGTTTGAACCAGGCAACGCGTAACCTGTTCCCGCCGGTGCCGTGGACTATTAATTCAACTGGAAATGCTAGCGTAGACGCTAGCCATTCGGAGCCGCATCGGTGGCGTCTGTTAGGGATTTTTGGCGTGGGATACGGGGGTCCATGACGTCCCACACGGTCCATAGCTAAATCTGGCGTTGTTACCATGATCGCGCTGTAGCCGGTTTCGGTGCTGGCACGGCTGGACTTGAACGCGTCCAACCAGTAAAAACCGTCTCCGCCGTGGCGCTCACGACAGGTGTCGTCCGCCGGGCAAGGGGATGTCAGGACGATGCAGACCGTTAACGACATACGCACCGCGTTTTTAGATTTTTTCGCGAGACACGGCCATGAGGTTGTTTCCTCAAGTCCATTGGTGCCCCGTAATGATCCGACCTTGCTGTTCACGAATGCCGGCATGGTCCAATTCAAGAATGTTTTTACGGGTGCCGAAAAACGAGATTATATACGGGCGACCACGTCTCAAAAATGTGTGCGGGCTGGCGGCAAACATAACGATCTCGAGAATGTCGGATACACCGCCCGCCATCACACGTTTTTCGAGATGCTCGGCAATTTTTCCTTTGGAGATTACTTCAAGGAAAACGCGATCGAGCATGCGTGGAACCTGATCGTGCGTGATTACGGTTTGAACCCGAAGAAGCTTCTGGTGACCGTCTATTCTGAGGATGAAGAGGCAGCCACGCTCTGGAGGAAGATTGCGGGCCTCGGCGACGATCGAATCATCCGCATCCCAACATCGGATAACTTCTGGGCCATGGGAGACACTGGGCCGTGCGGGCCGTGTTCCGAAATCTTCTATGATCATGGCGACCATATCCCCGGCGGACCGCCTGGCAGCCCGGAAGAGGATGGCGATCGGTTTATCGAGATTTGGAACTTGGTCTTCATGCAATACGAGCAGGTGACCAAGGACGAGCGGATCAACCTGCCGCGGCCCTCCATTGATACCGGCATGGGACTGGAGCGAATTTCTGCTGTCATGCAGGGCCGCTATGACAATTACGATATCGATTTGATGCGCGCCTTGATCGAGGCCTCTGCGTTGGCATCGGGCATCGATCCCGATGGGCCGCACAAGGTTTCGCACCGGGTGATCGCCGATCACCTGCGGGCCTCGTCATTCCTGATCGCCGACGGTATTTTGCCCTCTAACGAGGGACGTGGCTATGTTTTGCGCCGGATCATGCGCCGGGCGATGCGGCATGCGCATATCATCGGTTGCAAGGATCCGTTGATGTGGCGGCTGGTGCCGGCGCTAGTCAAGCAGATGGGTGAGGCGTTCAGCGAATTGCACCGGGCGGAAAGCCTTATCAGGGAAACCTTGAAACTTGAGGAAACGCGTTTCAAGGAAACTTTGGGGCGGGGCCTCCGACAGCTGGAAGACGCGACCGGAGCTTTGGCGGACGGCGTGGACTTGCCCGGCGAAACTGCCTTCAAGCTTTACGATACGTATGGGTTTCCGTTGGATCTTACCCAGGACATCCTGCGCGGACAGGGGCGCAAGGTCGGAAAGGCTGGTTTTGATACCGCGATGGAGGCGCAGCGTGCGGCGGCTCGCGCGGCGTGGTCTGGGTCGGGAGAAGTGGCGACCGACGCGCTTTGGTTCGACTTGCATCAGCGCTTAGGGGCCAGTGAGTTTTTTGGCTACTCCACCGAGGCAGCGGAGGGGCAAGTTCTTTCATTGGTGGTCGATGGCGCCGAGGTTGATTCAGCTGCGTCGGGCCAGCTTTCGGTGGTGATCAATCAGACGCCCTTCTATGGTGAAGCTGGGGGCCAGATGGGTGACGCGGGGATGATTGTCTCCGCCGATGGGGCGATGGTTGAAATCATCGATACACAGAAAAGGGTTGGAAATTTAATTGTGCACCGTGGGGTCGTTCGCGAGGGTCGATTGGCGGTTGGAGACGCGGTCGAACTCAAGGTCGATGGTGATCGTCGTTCGCGGTTGCGGGCCAATCATTCCGCCACCCATTTGTTACACGAGGCACTGCGCCGTCACCTTGGAGATCATGTGACGCAAAAAGGCTCTCAAGTCTCGGCCGATCGGCTGCGGTTTGATTTCAGTCATTCCCATGCCTTGGACTGGAACACCTTGAAAAAGGTCGAGGCCGTGGTGAACGCGCGTATTCGTGAGAATTCGGTTGTCGCGACAACCCTGATGGATCCAGAGTCGGCGATAGAGGCTGGCGCCATGGCGCTGTTTGGCGAAAAGTACGGTGAGGAAGTTCGTGTCGTCACCATGTGTGGCGGTGCGGGCGCTGGCGAAAAGACGGCCTATTCGGTTGAACTTTGCGGTGGCACTCATGTCTCCCGCACCGGCGATATCTCGGTCTTCCGTATATTATCCGAGGCGGCGGTCGCTTCCGGCGTACGCAGGATCGAGGCGGTTACGGGAATTGGCGCGCTGGATTATTTTGATAAGCGCGACGCTCTTTTAGAAAAGGCTGCAGCGGCGCTCAAGAGCTCTTTGGACCAACTCCCGGACCGGGTTGCCGCCTTGGTCGAGGAGCGGCGTCGCCTGGAGCGTGAAGTGCAGGACCTTAGGCGAAAAATGGCAAGTGGCGGCAGTGCGGCCGCTTGGGAGGGGCCTAGGAAGGTTGGCGGTGTTCGTTTCGCCCGGCGCTTCTTGGATGGTGTGCCCGCGCGAGAGTTGAAAAGCATGGTCGATAGCCTTAAGGCCGAGATAGGATCGGGCGTGGTGGCGATCGCCGCTACGTATGATGGCAAGGCATCGCTGGTTGTCGGCGTGACCGCTGACCTTGTTGAACGGATCAGCGCGGTCGACCTGGTACGAGCGGGTTCTCCGTCTCTTGGTGGTAAGGGGGGCGGCGGACGACCCAACATGGCCCAGGCCGGCGGTCCCAATGGCGATGGCGGGGGCGCCGCGTTGGCGGCCGTTGAATCCGCGCTTGGAGCGTTGGGGCCGAACTGAACGTAGGGCGCTACGGTACCCGTTGAGTAAACCAAATTCGCCGGTGGGACCGTTCAGACGCCCGTTGGCAATCGTATAGGCAAGGGAGTTCTGATGAGCGAGCAAAAACGATTTGGTGGCACGGAGTCTTATATTGCCACCGAGGATCTGATGGTCGCGGTCAACGCGGCAGTTACCCTGGAGCGGCCTCTTTTAGTGAAGGGTGAGCCTGGTACCGGGAAGACGGTACTGGCCCACGAGATCGCAGCCTCCTTGGGCATGCCTCTGATCGAGTGGCATATCAAATCGACGACCAAGGCACAGCAAGGCCTGTACGAATATGACGCGGTCTCCCGTTTGAGGGACAGTCAGCTTGGTGACGAGCGGGTCCACGACATCTCCAACTACATTCAGCGCGGTAAGCTCTGGGATGCGTTTACCGCCGAGAAACAGGTGGTGTTGTTGATCGATGAGATCGACAAGGCGGATATCGAATTCCCAAACGACCTGCTGCTTGAGCTCGACCGAATGGAGTTCTTTGTCTATGAGACCAAGGAACGGGTGAAAGCGATCCGCCGCCCGATCGTCATCATCACCTCGAACAATGAAAAAGAGCTGCCGGACGCGTTCCTGCGGCGCTGTTTTTTCCATTATATTCGCTTCCCAGATGCCGAGACCATGGAGCGCATTGTGCATGTGCATCACCCGGATCTGAAGAAGGCTTTGTTGCATGAGGCGCTAAGGGCATTTTTTGAGGTGCGCGAGGTTCCCGGGCTGAAAAAGAAACCGTCGACATCAGAATTGCTTGATTGGATCAAGCTGCTGGTGGTTGAGGATATACCTCCCGAGGCGCTGAAGTTGAAGGATAAAAAGGATATCATTCCGCCACTTTATGGCGCTTTGCTGAAGAATGAACAGGACGTGCACCTGTTCGAACGCCTCGCCTTCCTGGCGCGGCGAGAGAGCAGGAGTTAGGGCGCGATGATGGCGACAAAACCAATGTCAAGGCGATGGGCTGTTCTTGCTCTCGCGGTGACGTTGGTCATGCCGACATCGCTCCTGGCGGGTGGTCTCGCTGAGAAAGCTAAAGCGGAACTGCAGGCGTATGGGACGCATGCCGGCTATATCACCGCGACTATCAACCCGTGTGGCGGCGATGAAACCGAAGTCATTTTCTTCACCGGTCAAGTGAAAAAGATGCTTGGTGCCGTTGGTGGCGACGATGCTGACTTTGGGATCGTTCAAAAAGCGATGGCTAAGGGGCAGGCGGCCGCTAAACCGACGGGCCTTGATTGCACCGACGAGGGTGGGATCAGGCTAGCTTCAAAGCTCATTCAGTTGCGGGACGCGGTTCGGGACGCGGCGAAATAACGGCACGGACACCCGGCCGGCGGTGACGCCGGTGGGTGGGAGAGGTAGGATCGGGTCATGTTTACGACGTTCTTCTATTCGCTCAAGAAGGCCGAGATACCGGTCTCGTTGAAGGAATATCTCACCCTGCTCGAAGCGGTTAAGCAGGGGGTCGCCGACTATTCCATCGACAATTTCTACTTCCTCTCTCGCGCTACCTTGGTGAAGGACGAGCGCCACATCGACCGTTTCGATCAGGTTTTTGGCCAATGTTTCAAGGGGCTTGAGCTGCTCGACGAGTTGTTCGGCAAG
>JAPKDN010000198.1 GCA_028822575.1 Alphaproteobacteria bacterium
TGACGCGCCGGGTAAACCTGACCCAACCATGTTATGCCAAGCGATCGACGAATCCGGGGCCAAAATTGGTGATACGTTGATGATCGGTGACACGATATTTGATCTACAAATGGCGCATAATGCCGGCGTTAAAAGTATCGCGGTATCCTGGGGGTACCACCATGTGGGGCAACTGACCTCCTCCGGTCCGCGTGCGATGATCGATCATTTCGATGAACTCGACGCGGTGGCAAACGAATTGTTGGGTCCATCAGCCTCGGATAACGTGTGATTAAAGGGGTAAACGTCTGCTTGGGCTGCTCGCGGTGGTTGTGGTGATCATTGGCAGGGGATCGATCGATGTCTCGATGCTGGACTTCAACAGCTACAAGGGCGAGATCCAAGAGCAAGCGAAGAAGGCCACGGGCCGTGATCTGTTGATCGCCGGTGATATCGACCTGAAGCTGTCGATGACGCCGTGTCTCACAGTCGCCGTGGTACATTTTCAGAATGCCGAATGGGGCTTGGAGCCGGACATGGCCTCCGTGGGCGCTGGACCTGGTGTCAACTTGACGCCGTTTCTATCCAGCACGGTCGAGGCGCTGCGAGGCGTTACGGGGTTGCTGGAAACCAATCAGGCTCGCAAGGGTAACGCGGATATGGCCAGCGCTCATAAGTCGGAAGTCGGCAAGGACGGGGACACTGAGGATAACTCCAAAGGTGATGACATTCCCAGAATCGGTGAGGTTACCTTAGCCAATATCCAAGTCACCTATCGCGATGGTGCCAAGGGTGTGGAAAACAATCTGGTAATCGAGACCATCGCTCTGAAACAGAACGCGGCTGGTTCCCTGGATACTAGGACCAAGCTGGTTGTTGACGGCCAAACGGCCGACGTAACCGGAGGCTTGCCGGCGATCGCCGATATCGTCAAATCCGGCGCAACTCTGCCGACTTCTCTTAAAGGCCCGGTGTTCGATTTCGCCATCGAAGTCGGGGCCGAGTTTATGGTGCATCATGACAAGGCGGGACCGAACAAGGTTGATGTCGCGGACCTGAAAGCCAAGATCGAGGGTAGTGATGTTCCCGGCTCCACCTCGCGAATTGAAAGTAACTTACTGGATCTGGTTGCCTTGCAAGCCAAGGCGTGTCTCAGCGCGACGGCCTCTGATGAGGCGGCGGCCGCGCCGCCGTTGGTAGAAGCCAAGCACCCTCTGGACCAGTCGCTTGCATTGGAAGCTTTGAAAGCTATTGACCCTGATATCAGGGCGACGGTTAAGACACTAACGCTAAACGATAAACTCTCGGTAACCGATGTAAGCGTTGTCGCGACGCTGCAGAACGGCCTAATGATGATCCAGTCGCCCTCGACGATGCTGAGTGGCGGAAAGGTCGATCTCGCTGGAACGGTTGATGGACGCAAGCCGACGGCTAAAATCGCGATTGACCAGAAATGGATCAGTGCTGATTTCGGCGCGTTAGCCAAGGTCTTTCAGTCCAATGACCTGATTGAGGCGAAGGGCGAGACGGTGGTGAAGATCTCTGGAGCCGGCAAGACGCCTCGTCAAATGCTCGCCACGCTTGGTGGGCACACGGCCGTTGTAGTGTGCGAGGGTAAGATCAACAACGCCTATTGGGAGTTGATCTCCGCCGACGTGGCGACCCACTTCGAGCCGGTTGTGGGTAAGTCGGAGCGCGGCGAACTGAATTGCATGGTGAGCCGCTTCGACATCAAGGGTGGCCTCGCGACCGCAAAGGCCCTACTCGCCGACAGTGGCCAGGTGACGATCGAGTTGGCGGGCCAGGAACCAGACCTGAAGCCGTCGCTTCGGCCAAAGATCCCAAGTTTGATTACCGGCCCGGCGACCAGTCCGACCGCATTGTCAGACCCGCTGGTGGATTTTAATCCACTGCCGCTGCCGTTCCTAATCGCTGGGAACGCCCACGAGCCTTGTTCCCTGGAGATGGCCGTCGCTGAGGGCTGGCCTGTCTCGAAAACGGCGAGAAAGGCCGAGCCAAAAAGTGGCGGCGTGTCGATCGTCGAGAAGGTCACGAAGCCCGAAGAAGTGGATAGGGGCTTGTTCGGCAGTTTGAAGAAGGTGGTCTATTGAAACGAATCTATAAGGCTGTCGCTGTCGATGAGATCGAAGGCGGGTTCTCCGTCACCTTGGATGGTCGGTTGGTGCGATCTCCGGCTCGGCGAGAGCTGACGTTTCCCAATCGTCGGTTGGCCGAGGCCGTGGCGGCGGAGTGGGATTGTCAGGAGGAGACGATTGATCCGAAGAACATGCCGATGATGTCGCTGTTGGCGACGGCGACGGACCGTGTTGGCACCCAACGTGACCATGTCATCGACACCATTGTCGGATATGCGGGATCGGACCTAATCTGTTACTGGGCTGAGCATCCGGCAGACCTGGTCCAGCGCCAGTTCGAAACCTGGCGACCTTTGTTGGACTGGAGTGCGGAGAGCCTCGGCGCTCGTTTCGAGATGACCACCGGCATCATGCCTGTGCAACAAACCACTGAGGCCATGAAGGCGATCGGCGACGTTGTCGCCCGCTATGATGACCTACCGATGACGGCGCTGCATGAGCTCACCGCGATTTCGGGGTCGGTCGTGATCGGCTTGGCCATCGCGGAAGGCTATCTTGGGGCCGAGGACGGGTTGGCGGCGGCGCAACTTGACGAGGTCTTCCAGATCGAACGCAACGGCGAGGACGAGGAAGCTATGGCACGGTTGGCCAATATGCGGACGGATCTTATGAACACGGTGGAATTCTTGAGACTAAGCCGGGCGTGGAACTAGCCGAACCGGCGTCTTTTGCATTAAAAGAACGATGGATGGGGAACCGCTCGGGGCGGAGAGGGCACAGGATCATGCAGGATATCATTCAACGGCTCGAGGATATGCGGGTTGGCGCCCGTCAAGGCGGTGGCCAACGCCGGGTTGACGCTCAACACGGCAAAGGCAAATTGACCGCGCGGGAACGGATCGAGGTTCTCTTTGATGCCGATTCCTTCGAGGAATGGGACATGTTTGTCGAGCATCGGTGCAATGATTTTGGTATGGCCGAGAACAAGGTGCCAGGCGACGGCGTGGTTACTGGTTTTGGAACTATCAATGGCCGGTTGGTTTTCGTGTTCAGTCAGGATTTCACGGTCTTCGGTGGCGCGCTATCCGAGGCGCATGCCGAGAAGATCTGTAAGGTCATGGACCAGGCGATGAAGGTTGGCGCCCCGGTCATTGGCATCAATGATTCTGGTGGCGCGCGGATCCAGGAGGGCGTTGCGTCTCTTGGAGGCTATGCTGAGGTGTTTCAGCGTAATGTGATGGCCTCGGGCGTGGTTCCGCAGATCTCGATGGTCATGGGCCCTTGTGCCGGTGGAGCGGTCTACTCACCGGCGATGACGGACTTCATCTTCATGGTGAAGGATAGCTCCTATATGTTCGTCACCGGCCCCGACGTCGTGAAAACTGTGACCCACGAAACGGTCACGCAAGAGGAGTTGGGCGGGGCGGTAACCCATTCCACGAAATCTGGCGTCGCCGATTACGCCTTCGAAAATGATGTTGAGGCTTTGCTTCAGTTGCGCCGGATGATGGACTTCCTGCCGGCCTCGAACCGTGACAATCCCCCAGTGCGCCCGACCACGGACCCCGCCGACCGGCTGGAACCGTCTCTTGATACCCTGATTCCAGATAATCCGAATAAGCCCTATGACATGAAGGAGTTGATTTTTAAGGTCGTGGACGAGGAGGATTTCTTTGAGATCCAACCCGACTTCGCCGGCAATATCATTATTGGTTTCGCGCGCGTTCAGGGCGCTACCGTGGGTATCGTAGCTAACCAACCGATGGTCCTGGCTGGATGCCTTGATATCGATACCTCGCGCAAGGCGGCGCGTTTCGTGCGGTTCTGTGATTGCTTCAACATTCCAATCGTTACTTTCGTTGATGTCCCGGGATTCCTACCCGGTACCGCCCAGGAATATGGCGGCATTATCAAACACGGTGCCAAGTTGCTGTATGCCTATGCCGAGGCGACGGTGCCTAAGGTTACGGTGATCACCCGCAAAGCCTATGGCGGTGCCTATGACGTGATGAGCTCGAAGCATCTGCGTGGCGATGTGAATTTCGCCTGGCCGACCGCCGAGATCGCGGTGATGGGAGCGAAAGGCGCGGTGGAGATCATCTTCAGAAGTGATCTTGGCGACGCCGAGAAGATCGCGGAGCGGACCGAGAAATATCGGGAAAAATTCGCCAATCCCTTTGTCGCCGGTGCCCGGGGCTATATCGATGACGTCATCATGCCGAGAAGTACCCGGCGCCGGATCGCTCGCGCTCTTACCATGCTGCGAAACAAGCAGCTGGAAAATCCTTGGAAGAAGCACGACAACATACCACTTTAGGGAATGAAGGCGGGTCAAACGGCCCGTCGCCGTGGTGCGAGGCAAATGAACACGACCGATATCGCCCAGGCTGCTTTCGCTGATGAACAGCGCAATGGTCTAACAGCCGCGCTGCAAGGCCTGTCGGTCATCCTGATCGTCATTGCGATATGAATCGGGTCCATCCGGTTTCCGCCGAAGGTCTATATGATATTAGGCTTGTTCGCCTTGTTGGGAACGGCACAACTGTGGCTCGTCAAAAAGCAAAGCGTCGAGGCTTGACCAATCTATCTTCTTGTTCTGACAGAAGTGTCGATTCTCGTAACCGCGATGATCCGGTCCACCCCCACGACATGGTATATGCCGATCTCCATCAGTTGCCGCTTTGATCACTTCCCTTATTTCTTTTTCCTGATCGCCAACGTGGCGTTCAGTTATTAGCCGAGGTTAGTTCTCTGGAGCGGTCTGCCCGTTGCACTTACTTGGGGTGTCGGCAGTTTTATCGTTCGCGCGATACGCAATGGTTTGGTGACCTGGAGCGATATACCAGCGGGCGCTCCCGGGGAAACATTCATGCAAATATTCCTTAGCCCGGCCTTTTCGCGATTGAAAGCGGGGTTTAGGAGATCTTGATTATTTTATGGATTGCCAGCTCGCTGGCGCTGGTGGTGCGCCGGGTGGAGGTCGCATGCAAGCGGGCCTCAATCGCCAAGACATTTGGCAAATATGTGCCAGAAGATATCGGCCTAAGCTTGATCGCCGACCATGGCACCTTCAAGCCCCAGAAGCGCATCGCCACTGTCATGTTCGCCGATATTGAGGGGTTTAGCTTGCTTGCTGAGACCATCGATTCAGCGGAACTGCTGTTGATGTTGGACGATTACTTCGAAGGCTTGGGGACAAGATTTTCTGCCGACGGAGGCGTCTTGGAACAATTCCAGCGCGATGCGCTGATCGCGATGTTCAACGTCCCCGTGTCGAACGAAAATCATGTCTCCGTCGCCCTGCGCGCCGGCATGTCAATAGAGGAGATCATGGATCGTGAAAGTTCTCGCGTTAAGAAATTGTGAACCTGGATCGGTCTGAAAACTAGCCTGGTTGTTCCCGGCGGCGTCAGTATTCGGGGCCGGCGCAGTTATATGGTCTCCGGCAATGTAATAAACGTGGCGGCACGGATTGAGGCTTTGAACAAGGAGTTCGGAACCACGATATTGGTGACGGAGGTAACGATCGCAGGCGCCAGAGCTGGGTTTGACGACGCCGTCGGGGCGCGTAAAACCATGTGCGGGCGCTCTGAGTTGACGATGCTTTTTTTAGTCACGGTACCGGTGTCGGTGCCCTGATCAAGGTCCGACGGTCTAGCATCACCACGCGTTTGCCTGTGATCGTGCTCCGTGTTGTCGCGTAATAAAGTATTCAATAGGTCAAGGCGATCTTCCAAACCGGTGGCCAATATCCGACGAGGGTAAGGTCGCCATGGTTGACCATCGTCAACAACGAGCCGAGGACCACCGCCGTCAACAACGCTCGACGTGGGATGCCGCCGCCCATGGCCAGTTCGGAGAACCGTGGCGGGATTTTGGTCTTGGTCAGCTATGCCATGGAAATGCTCCGCGGTGATGAAGTTTGGAAGGCAAGGGGCATTAATGGCCGTTTGAAGGGGCTGCAAAAGATTGGTGTTCCAGGATGAATCTTAAGGAGGTCATAGACCTTAGTTGGATAACCGGCAAACGCCCACCTAATTCCCTACCGTGACCCTCGCTTCGACCGGACGCAGCAGGAGGGTCGTGACTGCGATGCCGATACTTCCAAAGAACACGATGACCCAATACCCCTGATCCCAACCGCCGAGCAAGGTCACGG
>JAPKDN010000199.1 GCA_028822575.1 Alphaproteobacteria bacterium
CACAAGGCGATTTGCTTCACCAATTCCTACTCGACGTCCTATGCCGCCCTAGTCTGGCCGCATCTGCTTCAGGCCGGCCCTGGCAAAACTGTGCTGATTCACGGCGCTGCTGGCGGCATTGGGGTGGCGGCGACCGAGATCTCCAAGATCAAAGGCGCGACAGTGATCGCCACCGTGGGCTCGGAGGAGAAACGCGCGATCGCGACCGAGCATGGCGCCGATCACACCATCAACTACCGTGACGGCGGGTTTCGCGAGGAGGTGTTGGCACTGACCGATGATATCGGCGCCGACATCATCTATGATCCGGTCGGTGGCGATGTATTCGCCGAGTCTCTTCGCTGTATCGCGCCCGAGGGACGGATCATGCCCGTCGGCTTCGCCGGCGGCACCATCCAACAGATCCCGGCCAATATCCTTTTGGTCAAGAACATCACAGTTTGTGGTCTCAATCTGGGCTACTACATGGGTTGGAGCCCACGCGACATGCGCGACGAATACGACCAACAAATGAGCGACAGCATGGCCGAGCTGTTCTCGTGGTATGAACAAGGCTTGTTGAAGCCCCGCGTCTCACACACCTATCCGCTGGAGCAATTCCAGGACGCCATGGGCACCGTTCTGGCCCGCAAGGCGATGGGCCGTGTCGCCATTGTAATGGACGAGGAAGCCAGCGCGCTCGGCGCGTAGAAATCCATCAGCTGACCGCCAATCTAATCTTTTGAAAGTGACCCTCATGACGTCTTCGGTTTTCAGCCCGATCCAGCTGCGCGATCTGACCCTACCTAACCGCGTGATCATCGCGCCGATGTGCCAGTACAGCGCCGTCGATGGTCAAGCGACGGATTGGCATCTGATCCATCTCGGCCAGCTTGCCCAATCTGGCTCCGGCATGCTGATCATCGAGGCCACGGGGGTGGAACCGCGCGGTCGGATCACTCATGGCTGTACCGGACTCTATGACGACGAAACCGAGGCGGCGATGGCCAAGGTGATCCAAGCCTGCAAGAAATATGGCAACACGCCAATCGCGATCCAACTTGGTCATGCCGGTCGCAAGGCCTCCGCCCACCCGCCACAGGCCGGTGGCAAATCGCTTGGCGAGAATGAAGGTGCTTGGGAGACCCTGGCGCCTTCGGCGATCCCCTTTGGCAATGACTGGCACCGACCGCGCGAGATGGATCGGGCGCTGATGGACGAGGTGATCGCCGCGCATGTCCAGGCGGTGGAACGTAGCGAGCGCATCGGCTTCGACGCCATCGAGTTGCACGGCGCCCACGGCTATCTGCTGAGTGAGTTCTTGTCCCCGATCGCCAACCGGCGCACCGACGAATACGGCGGGTCGATCGAGAACCGCATGCGCTTCCCCTTGGAGGTTTTCGAGGCCGCGCGCGCCGCCTGGCCAGACAGCAAGCCGCTCGGCATGCGTTTCAACGGCTCAGATTGGGATGATGCCGGGCTGGTGCTGGAGGACGCTATCATCTTCGCCAAGGCGTTGGCGGAGCGGGGTTGCGATTTCTTCGACATTTCCGGCGGCGGCAACAGCATGTTGCGGCCAACAGTCGGCCCCGGGTATCAGGTTCCCTTCGCGTCGGCGATCAAACAGGCGACGGGCGTACCGACCATGGCGGTGGGAATGATCCGCGATCCACATCTGGCCGAGCAACTGATCTCGGACAGCCAATGTGACATGGTCGCACTCGCCCGTGGCATGCTCTACGAGCCGAGATGGACCTGGCGCGCCGCCTACGAACTGGGCAGCGAAGCGGCCTATCCTGAACAATATCAGCGCGGCAATCCCCTGCTCTGGCCGCAAGCCTTTCCCGAGGCCGAAGACGTCGACCAGGTCGGATGGGTTGTTGGCAGCGCGCCGCATATCCTGGTTCCAAACAAGACCGGATAAACCCACTGGAGGGATGACATGACCGAGACCACTGGGCACCGACTGTGTGGCGCCATGAAATATGCCTTCACGGGACCGTTGAACCAGTCCGGCCATTGCCACTGCGAAAGTTGCCGGCGCCAGATCACCTCGCCCATGACGAGTTTTCTCGGCGTGCCGAACGAGGCTTTCAAATGGACTGGTGAAGAGCCTTTGCCATGAAATCCATCTTTATGCCGCGACCCTGGATAATCCGGAGAACGATAAGCCGGCCTTCCATGTTTTCACGTCGGAGCGGCTTTCCTGGCCCCATATCGCGGATGATCTCCCGCGGTTGGCAGTTTAAGTCACAAAGCGGATTGGGCTGCTCATTCCGGGACGGATTGGTCAACGAGCGGCGCCATCGAGGACGCTTCGAGGATCGACCAACAACTTTCAAGCAACCCTTTCGTCCGTGCTTCGCCGAGCAACGGCATGGCTTGGTGGTAAAATTTTTCCGACAATTCACGATCACTCATCGGTCGCTTCGCGCTGCCTAAACAATGGTCGACCCGTTTCTCGAAGCACTCCCCGTTGAGCATCTCGATGTTCAACAGACCGGCGTCTCTTGCAATCTCAGGGTTGCTCTTGGTGGACACTTTGCTCCGCAAAGCGACGACAGCGGGGTCACGGACGCAGCCATCCGCTCCCTCGGCGAGCCCAGCCCGTCCTCGAACCAAAGCCACGCTGGTCCAATGTTGAACACTCACTTGAGCCCATTGACTGTTGGTAGGCTCGGGACGGTCGCACAAAGTCAGGCAAAGGGGGTTCACCTCGACACGAACCTCCTTCACCTCGGCCGCATCAAACACACGGTCCGAGGCCAAGGCAAGACAGGCATCCAGAATCGGGTGGATGACGATACCACAAGGATAGGGTTTGAACGCGTTGTCCAATACGTGCCAAGTCTCACCAAGGTTCGCGATGGCGCCTGATGGGTTGGCACGTGGGGCGAAAACATCGAAATAGCCGTTGGCGCCCTCCAGCGCCGCGCCGGAGGATGTGAACCCGCGCGCCGCCATCAGCGCCGCCTGCAACCCGCATCGGGCCGCATGGGACGGGATGAAGCTTGTACACATGGTTCCGTGGGTTTGTCGAAAGCCCGACGCCTGGTTCGCCGCGATTCCAATCGCCCAACGTGTTTGCTCTGCGGTTAGCCCTAGGAGACGCGCGCTCGCCGCCGCCGCCGACACGCCGCCCGCGACGCCACTGGGGTACCAACTCAGCTGCCCTTCCGCCGGCGGGAGCAGTAGCGCCACGCCTAGCCGACATTGAATCTCGATACCGAGCGTGAAGGCCTCTAGAAATGCCCGCCCGGAAACCGGCGCCTGGCCACGCCCACGGTCCACCAAAGCAAAAAGTGCGCTCGCGACCGGAGCGGCAGGGTGCATAACCGTCGAAAGGTGGGTGTCGTCGAAAGCATGGGCACTCGCTGCCATGCAGTTTAAATAGGCCGCGCTCAGCGCGTCGACACGCGCCCCTCTCCCGATCAACGTGGCGACCGGCGCGCCAGCGAATTCACTGTTAATCTCGAAGGCGAGATCGCTTGCCAGGTGGTGCGCGCCGCCAAGGGCGCAGCCGACAACATTGACAAAGGACCGAACGCCGGCAGCTTGAACATCGGCCGGAAGGTCGATCGGCGCAAGCGTGAATTCGGCCAACTCAGCGGTAACGCCAAGAACATTATCCCCGCTCATTGATCTATCCCCAAATCAAACCTGTTGATCTTATCAAGCATCCATCCTAGCTCCATCTTTGGCGAGGCAATAGACATAACCGGCGCCGCGGTGCTCGGCTATTCACGCCCGCGCGACGGGACTGGCAGGCTTGCTCCCGCGACCTAACCTTTTTTTAAATCGTCCTCAAAACTGCCCGGCGGTTGGAAATAATCCGGTCAGAAAGCGTTCAGGTCCGGACGGAATCGGGATGCCATCGCGCCGATCCATCTTTAAAAGTGGCTCCTTATAATAGACGACCGCGTCCAGGTCATCGCCGGCTTAAATTGCGCCGAGGGGAAAAGTCGGGTCATTCTTTCGATGGCTTTAGCGTTCCTCATTGCCAAAGAACGCCGGCTGGCCATCTCGCAAAATTGCGGCGGCGGAAGCATTCCACCCGAAAGATAAAGCCAAGTATATTCATAGACCTGGATCGCCACGTTGCTTCGGATTGACCGTTCAATTACCCGAGGAGATGCCACCGGGGCAGCGCAAATGTCGTCCGGGTTAGGGACCCGTAAAGACGGAACCATTCGAGAAGCGATTGCCCGCCCCAACCCGATGTCATAGCTTGATGCCGATTTCTATCCCTTCGGGAACCATCGCCGACTGGACTTGACCACGATACCAGCGCGCGGGAGCTGAGCAACCATGAGTTTCGAGCGACCTTATGAAGGCCTGCGTGTTGTTGACATGTCCCAAGGCGTGGCGGGGCCCTATTGCGCGATGCTATTGGCTCAGCATGGCGCCGATGTCATTAAAATTGAGCCCAAGGACGGTGACTGGGCGCGCCGTCTCGGCCAGGAATATGGCGATCACTCGGCCTTCTCAATTGCCGCCAACCTCGGCAAGCGCAGCCTCGTCATCGACCTCAAACACAAGGACAGCCAGTCAATCATCGACAAGATGATCTTCGATGCGGATGTGTTTATCGAGGGGTTCCGGCCCGGTGTGATGGACCGGCTTGGCTATTCCTACGATCGTTTGAAGGACCTCAATCCCGGCCTCATCTATGTCTCGGTATCCGGTTTCGGTCAGGCAGGCCCCATGCGCGAGCGACCGGCTATGGACCCGCTGTTGCAGGCATTCACCGGCTTCATGTCCGAGAACATGGGCGCGGATGGAATCCCGCATCGTACGCCGTTGATTCTGTTTGATATGTCCACAGCGCTCTATGCCCAACAGGCGGTCGCGGCGGCGCTCTATGCCAAGCGGGACCACGGCAAGGGCCGCAAGATCGATCTCAGCCTTATGGAATCGGCGGCGGCGGTGCAGGCGATCCGTCTCATGGATGGCTATCGCGAGGGCCCCTACCATGTTGCCTCGGCGCCGTCGGGCACCTTTAAGACTCAAGACGGTTGGCTGCAGATGATCGTGGTCAAGAACATCGAGTTCGAGAAACTGTGCAACGCCGTCAGTTGGGAAGCGCTGCTGACCGATCCGAGGTTCGATTCTAATTTAAAGCGCCGCGATCACGCCGAATTCCTGATTGGCGAGGCGCGGACACTGTTCGCGACCAACACCACCGATCATTGGCAGGCGCTACTGACCAAGGCTGGCGTGCAGAACGAAAAGGTCCAGAGCTATCGCGAATTCGCCAAGCATCCGCAGGCGGCGGCGGTGGAGGCGGTGGCGTGGCTGAAACAGGCCGGCTCCGACGACGCATGGCCAGTACCGAATGTTCCGGGCACCCCAAAGCTCACCCAGGACGAGAAGCATGCTATCTCGCCGACCATAGGTCAGCACACCCGCGAGATCCTTGCTGACTATGGATATGACTCCGAAAAGCTAGAGAAACTAACCACCGAGGGGGTCATAATCTAACCAACTGAATGCCTCGCACCAATGCAAATCAACCCAGGGAAGTATGGTCAAATGGACGTACTTGATGCTATCCCGTAACGCAGATCGATCCGCGCCTTCAAGCCAGATCCAGTGCCCCGCCAGATCATCGATAAGATCCTGGAGATCTCCCAGCGCGCACCAAGCGGCATCAACACGTAGCCCTGGCATGTCTATCTGTGCGCCGGCGACGTCAAGCAGGTGACCACCGACGATGTGCTTGAGCTTGCCCGATCCGGTCAGGCCAAGACCTACGAGGAATACGACTACTACCCCACCACGTGGGCCGACATGCACCGCGATCGCCGGCGCGGTGTCGGCTGGAGGCTTTATGGATTGCTGGGTATCGTCAAAGGTGACCGGGAGGGGGCTGCTCGCCAGGGCGGCGGGAACTTCAAATTCTTCGACGCGCCGGTCGGGCTTTTCATTACCATCGACGCCTATCTGGCGCGGGGCAATTGGGCAGATACGGGCATGTACGCCCAGACCATTATGCTGGCGGCCAAGGGTTTTGGCCTGGATACCTACCCAATAGCCGCCTGGATTGCCTAACAGTAGCCGGTCTTTCGTCATCTTGGCATTCCAGATGATCAGGTCTTTGTCACTGGCATGAGCCTTGGCTATACCGATCACGACGCGATCGAGAACACCTTGGTCAGCGATCGTGGGGCAGTCTAGAACGTCGCTCACTTTCGCGGCTTCGGTTTAGCCTGCGGCCCAAGTGCCAGCTTCCATGAGTTTT
>JAPKDN010000200.1 GCA_028822575.1 Alphaproteobacteria bacterium
CGCCATCGCCACCGTAAAGCGTATCGACACCACCAAACGCACCCGTGATACCACCGGACAGGAAGTCGTTGCCCGAACCACCTGTCAGCTGATCACTACCGGTGCCACCGTAAAGGGTATCGGCCCCCGTGCCACCGTTCATGACGTCGTTACCGCCGCCACCATAGGTCAAGTCGTTACCGGCGCCGCCTAGAATGGTGTCAACACCGACACCGCCTGAGATCGTGTCCGCTCCGCCGTTACCGTAGATCAGGTCAGATCCGGAACCAGCATTGAGCTGGTCATTACCGCCGCCACCGTAGAGCGTGTCGGCGCCGCCACTACCAAACAATGAGTCATTGCCGAGGTTACCGAAAACCAGGTCGGCTCCGTCACCACCAGACATCGCGTCATTGCCCTGACCGCCGTAAAGCGAGTCGGCGCCGCCGCTACCGATGATCGTGTCGTTGCCGAGGTTGCCGTAAATCACGTCGGCGCCAGAGCCACCCGAGATCGCGTCATTGCCCGAGCCACCGAAAACAGTATCGGAGTCTTCCCCAGCACTGACCGCGTCGTTACCGAGGTTGCCGTAGAGAACATCGGCGCCGCTACCGCCAACGACGGTGTCATTGCCTTGCCCGCCGAACAGCACGTCGCCGCTGCCGCCACCTGTCAGGATATCATTGCCAAGGTTACCGTACAGTATGTCCGCGCTATCATTACCATCGATGGTATCCTGGCCTTGGCCGCCGAACACAGTGTCCGCGCCGCCAGCGGCGAGAATGGTGTCATTGCCGAGGTTACCGTAGACCAGATCCGCGCCACCAAGGGCGCTGATGGTATCAGACCCCAAAAGGCCAGTGATGTCGTCGGCGTTGCCCGTGCCGGTTAGTGAATCGGAAGAAGTTGTTCCGGTGATTGATGCCATCAATTTTTCCAATCCTAATTACTCAATTTTCGGCACATGCCTTTCATGTCGTAAACGAAATTAGCAAATTTTTTTAGACAAGCAACCTCCTTTCACTCATTTCGCAAACTTAATCTCCAAATAGAGCGTGGCCAATCAGTCGAAAAATACGTAAAATCGATAAACGGCTCCATGATAGACTCCCATAGAGCCTATCCTCCGGCTCCTTCTGTCAACAACCACGCTAATGCTATTTCGCAGTCTTGACCTGGTCAGGATCGGCACGCTTTTCGCGCATCGTCACAAACTCTTCTGCAGCAGTTGGATGTATACCAACCGTGGCATCGAAGTCCGCCTTGGTCGCCTTCATCTTCACGGCTATCCCTATACCTTGGATGATTTCGGCCGCGTCGACACCTACCATATGCGCACCTACAACCCGCTGGGTCTCTCGGTCGACGATTAGTTTTTGCATGCCACGTTCTGTATTCTCCGTAAGCGTATATTTCATTGGCCGGAATCCCGCGACGTAGACGTCTATTTCACCGTATTTTTCGCGCGCCTCGTGTTCCGGCAACCCAACTGAGCCAATTGGTGGCTGGCTAAAAACCGCGCTTGGCACATCATCGTGATCCGCCGACATCGGGTTGTTATTATAGATCGTTTCCGCGAAAGCCCGGCCTTCGGCGATAGCGACGGGTGTAAGATTTATTCGGTCCGTCACATCACCAACCGCATAGATGCTTGGCACGCTGGACTGGCCCCACTCGTTCACCTTAATGGCGCCATTACCGCTCAACGCGACACCGGCGTCCTCTAGCCCTAGCCCCTTTATGTTCGGCCCTCTGCCGATCGCATACATAATCTGTTCGGCGTCGATGACGGAGCCATCGTTCATATGAACCCGAACCCCCAAAGCGGTCTTTTCGATCCGGTCCGGCAAGGTCTTGGCGACTATGTTAATGCCTTTCTTCGCCATCTCGTCAGTCAAGGTGTCACGCACATCTTCATCGAAACCGCGTAACACCTTGTCAGCGCGAAAAACGAGATCAACCTCTGACCCATAGCCATTATAAATTCCAGCAAACTCGACCGCAATGTAGCCGGACCCCACCACGACGATCCGCCTTGGACGGACGCGTAAATCCAGCGCCTCATTCGAAGAGATCGCATGCTCTATTCCCGGAACGTCCGGCATGGTCGGCCAGCCGCCAACCGCTATCAGGATGCGCTCCGCCGTCAGCCTCTTGTCCCCAACCGCGACCGTGTGCGCGCCGACCACCGTACCGCGACCGTGGAATCGGTCGGCATGCGCGTCCTCCAACAATTTGACATAGATGCCGTGGAGGCGGTCCAGCTCTTTGTTCTTTGCGTCGATCAGGGCTTCCCAATCATGGTTTAGTCCAACAATTTTCCAGCCATATCCTGCGGCGTCCTCGATCTCCTTGGGTACATGGCTCCCATAAACCAGCAATTTTTTAGGTACACATCCGCGAAGCACACATGTTCCACCTTCACGCACTTCTTCGATCACGGCAACTTTGGCACCAAAGGCACCCGCCATCCGAGAGGCCCGAACGCCGCCGGAGCCAGCGCCTATGGTTATCAAGTCGTAGTCGTAGCTCACCATTCACAGAACCCTAGATATCAACCCATTGGCACGTTCGCTTTACGTCTGATTAACATGCGAGCGAGCAGGAGACCAAGCCTCCTCGCTCGCATGTTATCCAGCCCCCATCAATACCGAGCCATCCTCGGGTTAACGCGATCTTGGCTGCAGCCGTCGAGACCGCACAGCAGGATGTATTTCATCTCGGTATACTCACCCATTACGTACTGCGATCCCTCGCGGCCCAGTTTTAACTCCTTTATGACGCCAAATGGAGTGACCTTAGTCGAAAAGACACCTTCATTCACAGCAACCATGTCGTATTCCAACACTTCGGCCTCCCGCCAGGCCCGACCCAGGTCCTTGGCACAGACTTAGGAGGTGAGGCCAAACTCCGAATCATTCGCCATATTGATCAAATATGCTTTGCCCTTGAACCGGAACAACGGCTCGACTGGTCCAAAAGTCTCTTCCTCGAAGATCGCCATATCGCGAGCCGCGTCGGACAGAACCGTCGGGGCATAGAAAAGCTTCCAGCGCCGTGTCGAACCCTGCCGGTGGCCACCTTTGCGCCCTTGACGATCGGCGTCCTGCAGACGCTCTTCCGCCTTGTCGTGGGCTGAAGCCTTGGCCATTGGGCCGATAACAATTCCTTTATCAAAACTATTGCCAATCGGCGTCACGGCGGTCACGGCGGTGAACTTCCTAGCAAACTCGTCATAAACGCCGTCTTGCATGAAAACCTGTTAGCAGAGACAACAGGTCTGGCCGACGTTTATAACTTACAAATGAACGCTACTTTGACCACCCGGGCGATATCAACATCGTCGAAAACGATCAGGGGAGCATTGCCGCCAAGCTGAAAAGCACCTTCTTCACCGTGCTCTCACATTGCTGCATCAGCATCTTGCTGATCCCGGTCGAACCGGTAAACATAACCTTGCGGACGATCCGGCTCTCGGTCAACTCTAGTCTAATCTCGCCTGATTTCGAATCGGCGATGACGTTGAACACACCTGCGGGAGCGCCTGCCCGGGCCGCCAGCTCACCCATCACAAGCTCGGGAAATGGCGTCAATTTAGCTGTCTTGATAATGATCAGACATCCCGCCGCCAGCGGCGGCGCAGCCTTGCGTGTGATCATCGCGTTCGGAATATTCCAAGGTGTGATAGCGGCAAGGTCGTCCTTGTGCTCCCTCATCAATTCTTACCACCAGCGCAGGGGCCAGCCACGCTCTTTAGCGGTCTTCGCCCGCCATGCCAGCCACGCCGCCTCGGCACGCTCTCGCACTTTACGCGTCTCGGCACCGCCCATATCCGGAACCGTCCCGATGACCTTGACCGGCGCTGGATCAGAAAGAGAGACCACTCCGCCGCTGTCCCCATCAACCCACTCTCCGTTGACATAGGCTTGTTAGCGAAAAAGCGCGGGGTACCAGAGCCTGGAGGCAAGATCCATGACGAACTCATAGCGTTGTCCCGGCACATAGGGATACATAAGGGCCGCGCGATGAATTTCAGGATAGGTCTTCATGGACTCGCCGCGCGACATATTTGAAAAGGGCCTGCGATGATTATATAAAACCGGCTCTCTCAAATTCTTTCCAACTGGTCTCCCCAATACGGGTCCCAGAGAAACCGTTTCTTTAACTTCCCGAACGCCTAGCGCGGCATTCCAGCACGGAAGTCAAAGCTTCTTGGGCATTTATTAGGCGATGAAGCGTTCGCGGCACCAAGCGATCAACATCTTCTCGTAGACTTCTTAATCAGGTAGCAGTTGTACCGCCGCCTTGACCCGCTCGCCCCATTCCACGTCATGCACATCGAACACCGTGCAATCGGCGAGCGCTGGAGCTGATCATGTCGGTCTCTCGATCGCAGAGAAAAACATACCCTTCCTCATCAACCCAGCCGACGTCGTCGACCGTGAAACGGCCGTCGGACAATTAACTTTCGGAGGCCTTTTCGGGCGCATTGTGATAGGTGGGAGGCGGTGGGCCAGTACAGCAAAAAGTAAAACGCGCCTACCTCGCCGGGCGGCAGATCCAAGCCGTTCTCGTCCACGGCCGTGACGTAGATCCCTTCTGGGATGTCCTAATCCTGCCAGGCTTCTTAAGCCATATCTAGCTGGCCGCGATCACGGGCCCAGCCCCTTCGCTCGACGCAAAATACTCTATGATCGCGGGTCTAAACCAGTCGATCATTCCCCGCTTAACCCAAGCGGGGCACGGCGCGGCACCATGGAAAACCTGGGAAAGGGACGAGAGGTCATAGGCCTTCTTTGTCACCCTTTCCTTTCTCAGCAACCGGATCATCTGGGCGGGCACAATGTCGGTGATGTTGATACTATGGAGTTAAACGTCAGCAAGAAACCCTTCGGCATCAAATTTCAGCTGCGCGAAGATCGCCTGGCCGCGGGCTAACGCGAACAGAATGCAGGCGATCATGGCGGCGTGATAAATCGGTGTGGCCACTAGGTGGTAGCCAAGTCCATCAAAATCCAAATCGACCGCATTTCTCACCAATTTTCAACGACCGCGCTAGCTGAAATCTGCACCTCGGACCTAACGAAAGCGTGTTAAACGGTTCCACCAAAGATTGCGCGTCACGCCAATCTTCGAACGTATCGTCGAAAGTCAATACTTTGGTCACTCCTGCCTCGGCCACCGTCTGTCACAAGATATTAAGTGATCTTCGGCACGGTGCGATGCCCATTAGTCGGCACGGTCATCACGCCCGCGCGCACGCAACCGGCTATCACCTCGATAAATTGTGGAGCATTATCGGCCATCGCCGCTATCCGATCATCCGACCCGAGCTGGGCGGCGGCAAGACCGTTGGCGATTCTTGCAACCCTGTCCACGAAAGCGCGCAAGCTTATTAATCCATCCAGCCACACAAGTGCCGGTTCGGACTCATGGCCGGGTGTACGCGGGAAATATGGGATCAGGGTTATTTTTTAGTCTCCATCTAGGCCAACCTTCTGCCATAAGCAGGCCTTCGCCCGGCACCGCGCCGCTTGATCGACATCCGCGAGCCCTAAAGCCGCCATCATCGACGATCGCTCTGCCCATGCCTTGCCATCGATTGGTCCATAATTCAATGCACCGCGCCAGCCTGCTATTTTTTTCGTTCGTGCTTTGCCTGTGCGCGACGGCGCCAGGCTGGGCGGCGAATAGATCGGTTTATCTAGTCAATATAGGCTGGCATGTCGACATCGTGGTTCCAGTCGACGCGGCGTTGCGACGCGCCATGCCCGAGATCGCGCGGTTTCCCAACGTGACCTTCATCGCGATCGGCTGGGGTGACAGAGAATTTTATCAAGCCAAGGATCCTGGACCTTTCATCGCAATGAAAGCGGCGCTATTGCCAACAAATGCCGTCGTGCATCTCAATGGATTTTCTCGGCCCGTAGCGGAAGAGTTCGCCCGTTTGGAAGTTCTTGAGTTTATGCTTTCCGACGAAGAATTCGCCGCCTTGTTCGGTCATATTCACGCCACTTTCCAGCGTGGTGGCGACAATGGCGCGAGCGAACCGCTAGGACAGGGCCTGTTCGGAGCCTCCAGCCAATTTTATAAAGCTACCGGCGAATTTCACATGATGCGAACCTGTAATACCTGGGCGGCCGAGGCCCTAGCCGCCGCAGGCCTGGATCTAGACCCCAAAAGCATCATTACCGCCAGCGGCCTTATGCAAGCGGCGCGCGCCGCGATTGAGAAAAGACC
>JAPKDN010000002.1 GCA_028822575.1 Alphaproteobacteria bacterium
GGGCAACTGGCGCTGCTCCTTGAGCTTGAAGCAGACCGGTTTGAAGCCATGGATCTAGGAACGAGGGCCAGTCACGCGCCTATCCGTGAAGCTCTCTCATCTGAGCTTCACGGCATCCTTGATCCAGAGGCGGTAGATGCCCTAGCCTTTTCGGATCAAGCGCTCGGATCTCCATGACCCGGCGGCGCAGCACGGGTCACGGCGATGCCTAGTTTCGACCACACCCCACTGACAACTGAGGACGCCTAATCCACCTTGGCGCGCTTGCTGGGGCCGGCAAGGAAATCACCATCGCGGGGCTTATCCGATACCATCCAGGGATCACCCTTGGCGTTTAGGTAGAGTTTGCGTTGTTCAGCCATCGTAAAAGGGCGAGAGCCCAGCCGGCCAAATACCGCGATCTGACCGCCAGTCTCATCCACCGCGCGGTCACGGTCGATACCCTTGGATAACGCTAGGGCCGGGGAGTTGGTCTGTTTCCAGGCGATCAACTCTGGCTTTGGCTCCGGACTGTATCCGTAGTAGCGGGGTTGGCTGTCGGGTGAAGTCATCTGCACGACCTTTAAACCACCGACACCGTCGGCGATGTAGGCGAACAGCGACGCGTTTGTGCTGCCAAGGATGACATCGCGCGCGTCGACGATCTTTCCATCGGCGTTGAAGATGGAATGCAATTTGGGTTTGCTCGGGTCCTTGATATTAAGGATTGCAAGGCCTTCCGAACCAGCCGCAACATAGGCATACGTCCGCGCCAGATAGACCCGACGCGCGTCCTTGAGTGGAATTTGGGCGCCCTCGACCTTGATTGGTGCCGCCGGATTGGTCGCGTCGAAGATTTGCACCCCGAGCTGGTCGGTGACGAAAAGGTAGCGGAACTGCAGCGCCGTAGCCCTCGGGTCATCCATCGGTATCGTCCTGGCGAGGACAGGAGCGAGCGGGTCGGTCATGTCGAGAACCACTACGCTGTTCTCAGTGGTTATGAAGAACCAATTGCCCGCGATAGTGATGTGCCGTGCGCCGGTCAGTACACCGCCTTCGTTCCAGGTCAGCGCCCGCTCGAAGAAGTTATTGCGCGCCTCACCGTCAGACAGGGTGTTCACGTCAACGACGATCAGACCTTCCACAGCGTCGGTGACGAAGGCGTAATTATAGATCGGGTGGAACGGTTGTTCCTGATTGTCGATCCTCATCAGATCGCCTTTGTTGCGGCCCGGAGCGATTGGCTGTCCAGTCGGCAGCGCCATACAGGTCGCATTTTTCGATTTAACGCGCGTGCCGTGCCCAAGCGGCGAGAAGGGCGCCGTGATAATCCGCTGAGAGATCCCTTTGTTGGCGATGCTCGCCACGTCATAAGCCTGGAAACCGCCCTTACCCTCGGCAACAAATAGGTATTCGCCGCGTAGTTGCAGGCAGTTGGCGACACCAGGGCTAGAATGGGCGTAGCTCTCTTGCAATTCCCCATCGTTATCCCGGTGGTCTGCGGACCAGTCGGGATAGGCGTATTTTTGAAGATAGCTTCCGATCACCGCCTGCGGCTCGTCCCATTCGGTAACCCGCACCGCCTCGACACCGTCCTCTGCACCGACCCAGGCATTGTAGCCAACGAAGTTGACGAAATTTGTGCCATGCAGCAGCAGCTGCGCCATACGGGAATTGTTGTCATTGGCTTCCGAAAGATGACAGTCACTACAAGTCTTAGTTTCGGTCTTACGCACAGTATGTGGGAAATGCGGGGCGAAGGCCTGGCTGGAATAGCCTGATGCCGCGATCGGCGGCTGCTGGATATAGATCTTCTCTCGGTTGATGTTGGTCGAGGAAAGCACTAGCGCCGACGTTGAGCGGATTGGAGCAATTGTGTTGCCCTTGGAAGTCGAATGGATGCCGAGCTGGAACATTTGGTCGCGTACGACCTGAGGGTTATAGGTGGCAAAGTTCCGGGTCTCGCCGCCCTCAAAGTGTTGACGCTCGGTCTTCCAGTTCGCCTGGATTGGGAGATGGCAGCCGCCACAGCTGGTGGTCCAGGACAGATGGCAAGTGAAACACTCCATCTCCTCGTCCTTGTGGGCACGATCGTCCTTGGCCACGCCCAGGCCCCAGGTCTGAGTGGCTGTGTCGTTTGAGACCAATTTCGCGCGCGCCGCCTTGGCGTTGTAGGTCGCATGGTCTGGATTGATTGAATCCTTGACCAAGCTCATCTCCCATTCCAGATCCGGCCATAACGCCGAGCGCTGGATAAGCTTGTCGCCGCGCCATTCGAACCGTTTCGAGCCATCAGCATTGCGGGTCAAAGAAAAGTCGGTGCCTCCAGGAGGTGCCGCTGGGCCCGAGCTACGCAACGATGGGTAGGCATCTGCGGTGCCATGGCAGTCCTTACAGGTAACCTCGATCGTGTTCGCCACCTCACCGTAGAGATGGCCGTTGGAATGGGAATCCTGCTCGAAATGACAGTCGACGCAGTGCATCCCGGCATCGAGATGGATCGATGACATATGCACCGCCTTCTCGAATTTATCCGGATCGTCTGGCTCCACGATCTTGTTCTCAGCGTCTAACAAATTACCGGCTTCGTCCTTTTTGAACACGGCCCGGAAATTCCAGCCATGGCCGTGGTAGTCGGCGAACTGGGTGTTTTCGAGGTCCGGGTTCATCTCCGAGACTTGACGCAAGAAGGACGGATCACCCCAAAGACCCCGAACCGCAGCTTCCTCGGGATTACGTTCCAAAATCTCAAGCATCTCGGCGTCGGTGGGATAGCGCTGTTCCTCTGGCCACATGGACGGCGCGTCGGACTCATAATCCCACATCGAGTAGCCGAGATAGGAATTCAGGCACACATTCGGCTGATGCATATGGCAGATCATACATTGGCTGGTAGGAATTGCGCTGGTGAACTCATGCTTGAGAGGGTGCCCTGACTCCCCTTTAGGTATAGTCGGGTCAGCCGTCTGGGTTTCGCCCAGATGCCCATGTTTGGAATAGGGTCCAGAGTGTCTTGGGTCGCGATCATTCGCGTAAACCACGTGACAGGACGCGCAACCCGAGGTCCGAAAATCACCGGGTTGCTCATTGGTGCCAAGAAACCACATCAACGGGTCGTTGAGCCGCGTCTTGGTGATGTTAATCACCGGCACCGAAATACGCAGGCCTGTTCCCGGGCCACGATTAGATTGCCTAATATCTGGACGTCCCGGCTCCTCTAAGCGCTGTAACTGCCCCAGTGAATCTGGAATACCAATTTCAGGGAACAGATTTAGAAGGTTTCGGCCACCGCGCTCAAACACCCTGAAGATGTCTCCAGGTGGGACTACTTCCCAGGCCGGGATTGGCAGCATTTTCTCGAGTATGCCAGCCTTTTTCATCTCCTCCGTAACCGGGATCGCCGCTTCAAGGATCGCGGCATTGCCATCTCGGTCGTAGGCTTCGCCCATAATATAATTCTTTAGCGGTACGATGCCGTTGTTGTAGGAGGCTCCGCCGAAAAGCATGGCGCCGGTCGCCATAATGCTACCCTTGGCGGCGCGAATTTCCTTAGCGTGGCAAGCACCACAAGCTTCGTCAACAATGCGGTAGTCACTGGGGTTCACAAAGCGGACGTATTCCGGACTTTCCCGGTTGAGCAGGGAGTAGGAACCCTTTGGATTGGCGCTGCTCGGATAGTTCCAGGTGTCGGGCAAGGTAGGCTGCACATGCGCCGCGTCCATCGCTTCTCGATAGGCGGTGTCGGACGGCGCGCCAGCGCCTGGTTTTGTGATAGCCACATCCCCGCCATGACAATCGACGCAGCCTAGATTAACCGCGCCAGATCGATGCATGCTCGGTTCATCAGTTGTCTCGTGACAGCTCATACACCCCGAGGATTTTCGCTTCATCTCGGTGTCAGACTGACCCGCCGGTGCGGCGGGCGCGGTCGTATAGGCAACCTCGCGCGGCTTTTCTGGACCAGCGGACGCGCTTGCTTGCCCCAGGAATGACACCAATGCTGTCAGGACTGCTAGAACCGTGAATGTCGGGATTGCGCGCATCAACAGGGCCTCAATAGGTCAAGATCAGGTTGGCGAGCACGGAGTAGAATACATCGTCTTCGTCGGCGTCGGCGCCGTACAGATCCTGAAGGCCTTCGCCAGCGAATAGCGTCGCCCCGGAAAGCCGAAACACTACGTTCTGAGTGAAGAAGGGCCTATAGATCAGTGCCGCCGAGACATCCCAGCCGATTTCCCGATCAATATCCTGCTGGTTGCGGGCCACCTCGAGAACAGTAGTGTCGTCGAATGCCATGTAGTTGACGTTTGTGGTGAGGCGCAACTCTGGCAAGATGTCAAAGTCCGCGCCAGCTCCAATCAACCGGAAACCAGGATTGTTGAAATTCGACTGCCCGTGCTCCTTCGAGGTATTAAGCGAGGGCAATAAGCCGTTACGGTTCGACAGCACCACACCGCCGCCGCCGATAAACGGGATCGCCTGGCGAGTCCAGTAATTCGTGTCGGAGCCGGCGATCTGCGGGTTCTCAAAGATTGCGTCGAAACCACCCTCGGTATCGTCAAAAGGATCAGAATCGCCGGAGGCATAGACCAACGAGCCGCGCACCCGCACCCAGTCAAAATCCATCGACGGTTCGGCGGCAAAGAAAAACGCGTTTACATCCGATTGTTTATCCGTGAAGACGCTGTCCCGATTGCTACCGAAAGCATAGTAAAATGAGTGAGTCAGGTTGATTCGGCCGAAATGCCCGTCACCGCTGAACCCGAGATAACCGATGTCATAATTGCGGCCGCGTTCGCTTCCGAAGGAGGCCGGGCGTTCAATGAAGCCATTCTCGTTGAAGAAAAATTCCTCGCCCTCGCGATTCCGATTATAAATCGCCGCGATCTGACTTTGAAAACCAAGAACCGGGAAATCCTGCCAATAAAGGTCAGCGATGAAGACGTCGTCCTCGCGGATTTTTCGCTCGATGTGATTGAGCCCGCTGTTCGAGTCCTTTGTCAAACGCCTGAACCATGCCAGATTGTACTGGAAAATATTATTACTTCGGGTACCAAACAGACGCGCGCCGAGCTGCGCATCCTGGAACAGGAAACCACGAAAATCCGCGTTGAAAGGTTGAATTCCAACCCGGACCGAATCGAAATCATAACGATCCGAGACGTTTCGGATGTGATAGTCGATGAACGCTTCCTGGAGCGCTATGTGGCGATCATTCCGGGTCGTGCCTGAACGGGGGTCGGCCTTCAAGGCTCGCTGTTCCTCAACAACCACCCGGTTATAATTGATCACCGGCACGACCCGGAACTCCCAATCCGGCGGCTTGAAAGACGTGTCGCCCTTAATCAGGGAAGCGCTGATGATCAGGTTCTGATTAAAGACCCACTGGTTTACATCGCCAAAGAGATCAACTGAGTTGGTCCTATCGGTGGATTGCACGCCAACCGGCGTCGGTACCGATCGCGGTTCGTAGACGCTATCAGAAATCACCGAGAGATTGACGAACCAGTCATCGCCGAACACCGGCCGATCGCCCTTCAGGGGGTTGCGGTTATACGGATCAAGAATGCTCTCCTTGACCCCCAAAGATTCGATCAATCGCCAGCGATCCGGCACCGAGATACCATCAATCTTCGCCGGGTCACGATTACGCGGCGGCGTTATACGGCGTAGGATCGCGCCAGGAAGCGGCCTAGTTTCCTCGACCTCGGCGGGGGGTATCTTGCCGGGAATACGTCGTTCTTGTGCATGCGCGGAACTCATCGGGGCAATTGACATAGCCGCGAGCATTAATCCAGCGATTAGCGAGCGAAGAGGCATTCTATTTTCCGGCGCAAACGTTCTGTTCATTGGTATCAAGGAATGGTGAGAACGGGCAGTTAACGTAACGTAATCTAGCTCCCCGGACCACTACATTATCGGCACGGATCGACCGGGGCGCGTTACCAATACCATTGCCCAGCTCGACGCCCGCGTTGTGCAGACCGAGGAAGGAAATCATGTCGTCCTGATCAATGCCATCGCCAGAGACTCCTAAACCACCAACCAAGACCGAACCACGATAGATAGGCACACTTCCAGGGAAGATCTGAATGCCGTTTGGTAGCCGGCTCAAGCTTGTCTGTGGGCGGGCCGAGAGCGCCGTACAACCCTGGGCCGTGTCGTTAGCCGAGGCGCCGAGCAAAAAATTGACATGTGCTGCCAAATTACCAAGGATCAATTGGAATTGCAGACCGGTATTGAAGGGGCTCCAGGCACCGATTGGCTCGCTTAGCGGTCCGTTCGGTGAACCGTCAATACCGTCCGGATAATAGGGGCGCGACAAGTTTCCACCAGACCGGTCCGCGAAGGCGATCCCGTTGGCAAGCGCGGTCGGACCAACAAATGCCCGGACTGCGGTCACAAACTTGCTCTGGCCGCCAGCGATCAACTCGCGCGCCGCGTTGGGGTTGGAGAAAAACGCGGCGGTACGGGCCTTCTGTAACGAGACATCAGTTCCGAAGATTGGGCCGTCCGGGGTGCGGATAATACCGAGGATCTTTCCATTGGTATCGACAACGGACATTGTCACCTGTGCGTGGCTGCCCAGGGGGCGCCGTATTTGCCCGCGGGCCCGGGTCGCGATCGTCAGCGCATTGCGCAGGATTGTGGTTACCTCGGCCGCTGTCAGGGAATTTGTCGAACCTTCCGTACCGGCCTGGGGCGAGAACCGGGGCTGATCATTCTGGTCCACAAGGACAAAAGCCGTAAGTGGCGCGTAAGCGCCGCTTACGTCTTGTCTGAACCCCGACGATCCTTCGCCAAAAGTCTGCCCAGCGGCTACCACGCCATCAAAATATGTGGGAATGGGGGTCAACGCCCCAACCGAGGGATCCAGCAAGCTGGCAAAACTCGGCGCGGCCCCGGCGCTTGATAAAAGTGAGCGTGAGTCCCGATCGGTAAAGCGGAAAGTCTTACCCTCCACCGTGATACGGTTACCCACGATATCAGCGGGCGGCTCGAAGCCGCGGGTGGCGGCAAGCGCGATCAACTCATCATTGTCGGTGTCAAAATCGGAGATCCTGAGATCAACGCTGTAGGCTCCATCAGAAATCACGCCGACACCGCCAACCATATCACCCTTCTTGTAGAGTGGCAGTCCGCCCGGATCCGCCGCGAGCCCCAGAGGGGAGCGTTTTGGTCCAATAGTGACAGTGTTGGTGTTGATGTTGAGATCGGAACACGGGAGTTGACTGAACTGGACCCCGAATAAGGGACCGCTGGGAGAGAACCGTTCCTGGGGATTGAAATGTTCCTGGACGATCTGGTTCGCAGTGCGGGTCGTGAACGCGTTACCCCCGGAAGACAAGTATGCGCCGGTAATCGCCTTTGCAATCGCTGCCACTGGGCCCGGAATTGACAACCCGTCCAACCCCAGATTGGTCGGCGTGTTGATGTTCGGCTTGCCCACCGCGCCGTTCGGCTGCGCTGGATCGGAGGTAATGACGATGCAGCCAACGGGAATGCCACCAAGCAGCACGGCGCAACCGTTGCCCACGGAATCAACTGAACGATTGGCGCCGATCATATTATAAATCGCGAGCACGTTCCCAACCCGGTCGGTGACCGCGATTGCAGCGGGAGCCCCCCGCGCGCGCGCTTCATTTACCGCCTGTGAAATTACTGATTGTACGTCAGCCACCGTAAGGTTCGCCGCGACCACCGGTCCCGACAGGAGCGAACCAAGGAGCAGACCGAGCATTACCGCGCCGCGCCGGATCATTGCCCCGCTCCAGAAACATTTCTATGCAGTTCGAAAACCCCAAATTTTAAAGCCGTTGGCGTGCGATAAGCCACGGTGATCCGGATTGGAAACAATTCCGCCGACATGTCCTCATCCTTCAGGATCTTGAACGACACCTGGTCGCCGGTGATCGAAAACCGGTTATCGGTCAAGCTCACCAATCGACCGTCCCAGGGCACCCAGAATCCAAGGTGATTACGCTGTAGTGCTTTTCCACTGGCCGTATGGGCGGTCACGAAGGTTCCGGCTACCCCATCACCTCCAAGCGCGATCGTCCTCAACACCGTGACGCGTGCCGGGTCGACACCAACCGCCGACAATCGGGCTCCGGTATCCGTCAACCGATCCCGGGCCGACGCGGTGCCAGCCATCAGGGAAAACAATAAAATAACCGCGGCGAAAAATGGAAACAGCCTTGTCTGGATAGACATCATTTTTCTGCCATCTTCGCGGGTTTGACCATTGGCGGCTGATCCGGCGAGTGGAAACCATGGCACATGATACAGGTGCTCGGCACCTTGTCCGTGCTCTTGTCGCCGCCGTGACAGTCACGACACATTTCAATCTTCGGCAGCAAGACATCCGTGCTCGACATCGACTCGGACGTGGCGTGGCAATCCGTGCATTGCATGTCCCGGTGCTTGTTATGCGAGAAGATCGATTTTGGCTGCCAGCGATCAGTCAATCGCACCGGACGCACCGTCCAATCCGCGTGATTTTCGCCCTTAACGACGGTATGGCAGGTGCCGCATTGGCTGGCCGAGAAAATATAGGACGCGGCTTGTGCGGTGCGAGTTCTAGACCAATCAAGCGCCTCCTCACGCTCGGGTTCGGAAAGGCTGGTCCCCGGTCGCCTTCGCACCACCGCTGGAGCGGTCTCGTCTATAACTCCGCCTTCCAAGGCGCGGGCCGCATAGAACTCACTTAATTCCCGCAATACCACTTTCGGCTTGCCGTGGCTAACTTGGCGTGTCGGGGCCGAAGGGTCGAAGGTCAGACGGTGACAATCGGAGCAGTGGGTTTCCATGCTGACCTTTTTCATCAAGGCCCCGCCTGGTTCCACAGTATGGCAGCTAGCGCACATCAATTGCTTGGTCCCACCCGTTGGCAAGCGCATTTTTTTGGCGTCGAGATGGGTCTTATGGGTGAATTTCAAATTCGATAGTTCCTTGGGATCGTCGTCGAGGCTGATCCGGGTCCAGATATTCTTGTCTGGGTCAGTCGAGACTGTCGGCCGAAACTGTGGATGGTTAGTCCCGAAATCCGCAGCGTTTTCCAGGGTCGTATTTGGCGCATCATCGCGCAGATCTTGATGGCAGTCGGCGCAGAGCTGTTGGTTGGCGTGGAACAGCGGATTCGGCCCCTGATGGTCCTTGTGACAGGAGGAGCAACGCGCCTCGGTCAGGTCATGATCGGGGAAGGCAACCGGATCGGCATGATGCTGGGTGTTCACATGGCACGCCGCGCAGGCCGTGTTTGGGGTCATTTCGAACGCTTGCTGATGGCAGGCCCCACAATCATCGGCGAAGAATTTGTGCGCATCCATCATTTCACCACTTTTCCAAGCGATATCGAAAGATAGATCGTTCTTCATTCCGGCCGGACCACCAGGTGCTTTTCCAGCATCGAATAAATGGCCACCGATCGGCAAGCCAATGAATCCAATAGCCACGACCAGAAAAAACAGCCAAGCCCAAACCCGTTTGCCCATGCCGCCGGCCGCCAGTGTTGTGCGGCTTCTTGCCAGTAATGCCTTGACGTCGTCGCCCATCGGCTGGGTCAATTCGACGGTGACCGCCGCGTCTTTGTCTTCCGGTGGCTCAACCACGATGATCTGATAGGGACCAACACCGATTTCGTCTCCGACCGAGACTTCAGCGTTGCGAACGACATTGCCGTTCAACCGCAGATCCGACGTTGTGCCAAGCGCCTCGCAAAACAGGCCGTTGTTAGGGTTGAAGTGCAGCGCCGCCATTCGCAGGGGAACACGCGGGTCGGGCAAATAGATTTCGTTCTCGGTTCCACGGCCAATCCGCACAACATCGGCAGAGACCGTTTCCTCTTTGGTTGAAACCCCGCCCTTGGCGCGTCGGGTCAGGAATGCGCGTCGCAGTTCCACGTCGGCCTCACCAATAATAAAAGACGGAAATCACGTGACCGGCGAGCGCCGCCAGCAACGCGAAGGATAGGGGAACATGGAAATAAAGCCAGACTTCCAGCATTGCTCTGAGCTGGACGTCACGACGCATGGTTCGCAACAATGTCGACTTTTTTCCAAGCAAGGTGATAAGTTTACGAATATCAACGCTATGAGCCCCGGTTAACACGGCGGCGAGCTCACGAACGCCCTCGAAGGCGCGGTTGGTTCCACAAGTCGGGTCCTCTCCACTCAACTGGCGAAGTATTGAGCCGCCAATCCGGGTTTCGTTACAGGACACCAAGACCAGTGCTGCAATCTCGTCTGGCATGGTACTCGCGACTTGCCGGCATTCACGATCCAGTTCGCCAATCTCAGAATAGACCTCGTCCGTGGTGACGCCACGCCGGTTCTCGGTCATCAATCGCGGGTACCGCGCATAGGCGTAAATACCGAAGAATCCGCTAGTGATAACCACCATCATGAGGGAATAGGCCAGGGTGTGCAGGTTCCAGCCGAATTGGAAGCCGGTGTGCAGCGTCGCGACAATAATCAGACTGAGACCAAGGTATACATGCGCCGACAGCCAGCCCTGAAGTTTGCTTACGGTGCCATAACGCCGTTTGCGCACGCCGAACCACATCAACCAAAGGATCAGGGCGGCGCCAATGGAGCCCAACCCGTAGCCGAGCCAGGTGCCGCCATTCGGTTCGTCGGGAGGAGTATGCCAGCCATAGACCACAATCGCCGTCACACAAAGGAGCGTGGCAATCTTCAGGTAGCGAAATCCGGCGTAAACTAGGAAACCCTCATGCATCTAGGTTCTCCCCGACCCTGCCGAATGGGTGATCGAGAAAAACTCTTCCGGGTTGACCCGGATCGCGGCCCCGGTCGGACAGGCGCTTACACAGGACGGGCCACCGGCGATGTCTTTGCACATATCGCATTTGGTCGCGGTCTCGCGCGCGCCTGCCGGCTTCTCCCGCGGGGTCTTGTCCTCACCGGGCCCTGGGCCAAGGCCAAGCAGCAGCCATTGAAGTAATCCCGGCTTCTCGGGCGGCGGGTAGGCCATATGGATCACGTCATAAGGACAGTCGCGCGCGCAGTTACCGCAGCCTATGCATTTCTCGTCGATAAACACCTCGCCATTTGGCGCCCGGTGTATCGCGTCGGCTGGACAATCCGACATGCAATGCGGGTGTTCGCAGTGCCGGCAGGATGTCGGTACATGCAGGGTCCCAAAGGTCGGACCGGCCTCGCGCTTCAAGCGTGACTTACCACCATGAGTTTCCGCGCAAGCCTTCTCGCAGTTGTCACAGCGCACGCAAAGCGCCTCGTCGATCAGCAGAACGTCCGTGGCCTCACCAAGGCCCTGATTAACTAGGAAATCGATGATATCGCCAGAATCCGGTTGCTGCTCGGTTTCGACGTTTTGAACCAATCGGTCCCGGAAACGTTCCTCGATCTCGCCTTTCAACACCGGCTCGCGCTCAAGCAGACGCTTGAAGGCAGCGGCATCGACCTTGATGGTTTCCGACGCAACGGTCGCCTTCACCGTTGCCGACCGCGGCGCTTCGGTCAAAAGCGCCATCTCGCCCACGTAATTGCCCGCCGGAATATAGGACAAAACCACGTCTCGCCCACCGATCCGCCGGGAAACCATCATCGAGCCCGACCGAATGAGATAGACATCGTCGGTCGTTTGGCCTTCCTCGATCATTATATCGCCAGCCGAGAAACTTTCGATCGTCGCTGTCGAGACGACTTCCTCCAGCAGCGCGGGATCGATATTCGGCGCCAGATGGGTCTGGATCTGCCGGCTGATCGCCGCCTCGTCGATGACGCGTTTGGCGGCGTCTATAGAACTGATCAATTTCAACATCGCGCGGCGCGGCGTTTCGACCAGGATCGAATCCTCATGGGCCAGAACGGTGGCAGTCCGCCGCCGCCCCGACAGCAACCCCATCTCGCCGAAAAACGCGCCACTATGGAGGGTTACGACCTCACTAGGGTCATTGGGATTGATTTGAATATCAACCCCGCCATCAACGATTGAATAGACGCTGTTGGTGAAGTCATTGCGTTCGAAGATAGTGTCCTTCGGCGCGACACGATGGATCCGGCTTTCAAGCATGAACTCCCGCAACTGCAGACGCGACATGTGAGACAGCAACGGCACGTTGGTCTGGATCGCTTCCAGAACCTCGTCGACGGTCATGCCCTCGATAGCAGCAAAGCGTTCTTCCAGCAAAGCTTGATCAGCAGGACGGACCGGATGACCGAGGATGGTCTCGACCACCTCGAACCCTTGATTCATCGCCTGCTTGATCAGTGGGTATCCGGCCAAGGCCCCTACGATATACATCCCCTCAACAGAGGCCTCATAGGTCGCCGAAAGTTCTGGCAAGGCCGAGGGCTCATCGCTGGAGAACTTGATCCCACACGCCTCGACGAAACGTCTGGGCGGATTGGCGCCAAGCCGGGCGATAACGCGATCGCATTTGACCTCTGCCTCACCTTCCGGCGTCTTGAGGACCAAAAGGCCCGGCTCGACCCGCAGTGGCGAGGCATTAAAATAACACTCGATAAGTTCGCTTTCGATAGCGCCATTGATCGCGTTTAGGTTGCCCTGTTTAGCGCGCGCGAACTCACCCTTTCGGTTAATAATGACCACTTCGTTCTGGGTCGTGAGACCCATCGCGTTTTCGATCGCGGCGTCGCCGGCGCCCACCACCACCACGGTCTCGCCTTCGTATTCCAAAGGGTCATCCAGCTGATACTGGACGCGCTCCCATTCCTGACCGGGAACGCCGAGTTGACGGAGATTTCCCTGCACACCGATCGACATGATCACGTGTTTGGCCTTGACGGTCTCTTCTCCATTAATCGTGAGCGTGAAGTCCCCCTTCGAGCCCTCGATCGCGGTGACTTCGCTTTTGTAACGAATATTTACCGAGTGCTCATCGAGCCCGGTGTTCCATTTGTCAAGAATATCCTCTCGAACTCCAGCCTCAAAGAGCATGTCACTCTGAAGTGGCAGAACGTCTGGCGTCGCCATGACGAACTTTTTCTTTTGATATTTGTATATGGTATCCGAGGCGTGGTCTGTCCGCTCGAATAGCACATGACTAACACCACGCTGCGCCGCTCTGCCGCCGGCACTTAGTCCCGCCGGGCCGGAACCAACGATGACAATGTCAAAATCACTTGTCACGGCCTACCCACAATCATTGTCTGGAAGCCCAAATTCATTGAGCATCTTCATTACCCCTTAGATTTATGGACGATAAGACGATGGCCGCGCACTGTCAAAAGGATGATGTGTCGCGATCGCAGAAAATTTTTGGGGATAGGCATATTCGCCGCGTGGAAAAATCTACTGGGTCTCCCGAATCTGGACACGCAGGTCGCGAAATCGGGTAATGTCGCGCTTTAACGGCACGACTTGGCTATCCAAATTAGCCTTGGGCCTTGTCAGTGCGAGCCGATTGGTGCCAAACTTTCACGGGTGAGGAGGCGACCGGCGATGTCGCGAAATAACATGATGTTGATTTTTGGGCTAAGTGCGGTATCCCTATTCAGCTTTGTAATGATCGGGAGTTGGTGGGCCTTTCCGGATCAATCCGCGCCGATGCCAGGCGTGGAAGCAAGATTGGGAGCTTTGGAAAACCAGGCGCGCCTGGAACCAGGTAAGGTCGAGAACTTCGCCCGGTTGGGGGCGGCCTATAAGGCGATGGGGCGGCTGCGGGAGGCGGTTTCAGCGTATGTTTCAGCGTCCGAGCTCGCGCCGGGCAACGCGGAGGTGCAGAGGGCTCTGATATCGTTAAAGGCGATAGCAGAGGTAAAGGGTCGACATTGATCTTTGCGCGAATGCTGCGAAGTGATGTTACAATCGGGTAAACAAGCAAAGCGTGTGCGGCAGCAGAAGGGGGACGGGGGAGATGACAGGGAACCGATCGATCTACGCGACGGAGGCGCTAAAGCGAGCCTCGGTGGTGATTACCGTCATAATGGCGACGCTTGGTTTCAGCGTCTTGGCAAACGCGGAAACGCCGCAATTCGGCAAGGACCTTCATATTGGCGTGACATCCTGCGCTGGAAGTACTTGTCATGGCGCCACGTCTCCTTGGGAAAACTCCACGGTCTTGCAAAACGAGTACATCACTTGGTCGCAGAAGGATTCTCACTCAAAGGCTTACGCCGTTCTGCGAAACGACGCGTCAAAGCGAATAGCGGCCAATCTTGGCTTGCCGAACGCGCATGAGGCCGATCTTTGCCTGGATTGCCACGCTGATAACACGCCCAAAGAAAAACGTGGTCGGTTTTTTCAAATATCCGATGGCGTTGCCTGTGAGGCCTGCCATGGTGGCGCCCAGCGTTGGCTTGGCGTTCATATTTCCGGCGCAGCCAACCATCAGGATAATCTAAACGCTGGCATGTATCCGACCGAGGATCCGATCAAACGCGCGGAATTATGCCTGTCCTGTCATTTCGGGGACGACGACAAATTCGTCACTCACCGTATCATGGGTGCGGGCCATCCGCGAATGAGCTTTGAGCTTGATACCTTTACCGCGATTCAGCCGGCGCATTACGCGATCGACGACGACTATCGAAAGCGCAAAACCGTCGCCAACGGTATTCGTACGTGGGCGATTGGCCAAGCGATCGCCCTGAAGCGACGAGTCCATGCCGCCACCGACCCAAAGCGGGGTTGGGATGGATTGGTCCCGGAACTGGTTCTGTTCGACTGCCAAGCCTGCCATCACCCACTGACTGCACCAACGTGGCAGGCCAGGCCGAGCACCGGGCTGCCATCTGGCGTCATCAAGTTCGACGATTCAAACGCGCTGATGCTTGGCATTATCGCCAGCCATGTGGATAGCGAGTTAGGCGCCACTTTTAAGCAGCAGGTCAAGGATCTGCACGCTGGGACCCTCCAAGGCCAGGCCGCTTACAAAGCGGCGGCCAACGCGTTGAAAGAAACCGCGGATGGGCTGGTTGCTAAGTTCAGTACTCATGCCTTCGGCAAGGATGACATCGCTGCCATGATGAACGGTGTCCTCGCCCAGGCGGCGGCGGCCGAGTACTCGGATTACGCCGGTGCCGAGCAGGCCGCGATGGCCCTCAGCGCGATCGCGTCGGCGGCAAGATCCGCAGGCATTGTCGATCTAGCCAAGGCCATCGACACGCCGCTTGATAAGGCTTTCAATGCACTGGAGAAATATGACGGTTGGGACCATGCCGGTTTCAAGGCGGCGATAGCCGAGATTGGCACGGCGCAATAAGAAATGAGTCAGCCCGGGCGGGGATAACGCCCGGGCGTTTATTTCGGCACCACCTTGAGCGTAAAGAAGCCGGTACCGGCGCAGCAATGGGCGACCTCTAGCGTGTAGTCGCCCGGCTCTAGCGTCGCCTCCAGGGAAAAATTGTACCCAGATCCGCCGTCATCGTCCCCAGCCAAAATGGCCCCGGTCGGGTCTTTCAGACTGCCAACGATATCGCTCGGACCGGTGGATACGATTTTATAATCGCCCGTTGATGGTATCGAAATCATGTAGCGTCGCGTCTCGCCGCTGGTGGTGATACGGTCGGTTACCGGCGCGTTGTTAGCGGGATCGAGTCGCTGCGGGGCCGTAGCGGCCGCAGTCGATGGCGGGCCAGCGTCCGCTGTCGGGCTCGACACGGTCTCGCGGTCAATGGCGACTTCGATGGTATCGCTGGCGGTGAAACGCCGGCCCTTCGGAAATGTCAAAACGGCTTGAGGTCCCATGATTTCTCCGGCTGCCCGGGTGATCGACGCAACCATCCCTCCATCGCCGTTCGGAACACCCGAAACCGCCAGCCCGGATGTTGCGACCACCTGCCACACGTCATCGAGACGTAGCGACCGGGTTCCGCCCGGGGATATCAGAAGAATCTTGTCCGGGACGGCGAGAGCCGCAGCCAAATCCTCTACAACCGGCCCGAGCGGTTGATCCGCCCGGCGCAACGCGGCGAGACGCAGGCTTTCGGGCATGGTTCGACTGGATCGCGCCAGAAGTCGCAAAAATGCCGCCTGTCCTTCGCTGACAGTTTCATGCCAATGGCCGGAGCCGCCCTCGATGCCCACGAAGACCCTGTTCGGCGCGCGCTTAAACAGATAGCGTTTTTTACCGGCCTCGCCACCGATCTGGCGATACAGGTCATAGACGGCCAACGCCGCCTCGACCCAAGCTCGATCTCCAGGCCCGAAGGGCGCCTCATCGATAGCCCCCGCGAGATCCTGGACCGGGTCATAGAACATCAACGCACCAAGAAATTTTACCTCTCCATTGGCCGTTTCGGTTCCGAGCGCCAGGGCCGTCGACGCGGTGCCGGCGATGGCGTTTGCGTTTGCGTTTGCGTTTGAGGGCTCGGACGCGCGGGCGGCGTCAAGCATACCAGCAAAACCAACGGTCGACCCTAGGCATATGGCCATTAGACACCGACCGGCGACGCAGCCCCGGCGCCGGCGCCTCTTGAAGTTGGTTTCGCGCCTGGTCATTGCCCTCGATCAGGCCCGGTGGGGTTCCAAGATCTGGCGGATCGCCAGCCCGTCGGCCAACTGATCGAACCCTTCATTGATCTTATCAAACCCGATGCTCCGGTTGATCAGCTGGTCGACCGGCAACCGGCCCTGACGATACAGCTCAATATAGCGGGGGATATCCCGCACCGGCACACAGCTGCCCATATAGCTACCACGGATTGCTTTTTCCGAATTCACAATATCGCCCGGGTTGAACGAGAATAGCTTGGCGTTCGGGCCAGTATTCGGGACCAGGCCGACCACGATCACCTCGCCGCCGGTGCGCAACGACTTGTAGCAGGTCTCGGTTGCGGCGATGGTTCCCGAGAATTCGAAGGCGTAATCAACACCGCCATTGCTGATGTCGAGAATCTGCTGAACATGATCCTCGTCCCGAGCGTTGATGGTGTGGGTCGCGCCAAGTTGACGAGCGAGACCGAGCCGATCGTCGCTGATATCCACGGCGATAATCTTTTCCGCGCCCGCGACCTTGGCGCCCATCAGGCCGTTCAGGCCGACACCCCCAAGCCCGACACAGGCAACGGTGTCGCCGGCCCGGATGCGCGCCGTGTTCAACACCGCGCCGACCCCGGTCATCACCGCACAGCCAAAGATTGCCGCGTCGGCCAGTGGCAGGTCCTTGTCGACCTTCACCGCCGTGCCCCGGTCGATGACCGCGTATTCGGCGAAGCAGGAGACTCCGGACTGATGCGCGATTTCGACGCCTTTGGAATCCCTGAGCCGGCTACCGCCAGCCATCAAATGTCCCTTGCCCCGCACCGACCCGTGAGTCGAACAGAGTTGTGGGCGTCCGCCTAGGCAATTACCGCATAACCCGCAGGAGGCCGAGAACTGAAAGACGATCGGATCACCGACTTTGATGTCACGGACGCCGCGACCGACCTCGACCACTTCGCCTGAGCCTTCGTGGCCCAGGACCAAAGGCATCGGGCGGGCCCGGTTCCCGTTGATCACCGAAAGATCCGAATGACAGAGACCACCACCCGCGATCTTAATCAGCAATTCGCCATCCTGGGGAGGGTCGAGTTCAACTTCCTCGATACGCACGGGTTCGGAAATCGCGTAAGGGCGCTTGGCGCCGGTTTCACGAAGGACGGCAGCTTTCATCTTCATCGGTCTTCTCCGTTCCGGCGGTGCCGGAGATCGTTGGCGAGTCTGGTAACCAGATATGGGATGATCCGGTGCCGGTTCGTCAAGCCATCCGTGAGGACGCTTGCGGGAGAAATCGCCCAAGCGCATCCTTCTATTAAGAAATCACAGGGACGATCACGATGAAGCCTTGGACCCACGCTGACTTACCAAAAGCCACGCGCGACCAGGAAAGGGTCCGCGCCGATATTGATGCTTGGGGCTATGGATTGCTGGAAGACGCGTTGGAGGAACCGCTGTTCACCAGGGCCCAAACCCGAATCGCGGACCAGGCCGTGGCCGAGCTGCAACTTGGCCAGGCATTCGAGGATGGAGGCCCTACTCAGCAATGGGGCGAGTTCCGCGATGAGAACGGCAAGATCCGCGTCGAGGCGTTCACCGCCGCCAATGGCGGGATCAATCAGCGGGTCTGGCTGTTGCCGAACAAGGGTGAGGTTTTCCTTGAAATTCTAGAGCTCGACCATCTCCATGAAATGGTAGAAAATGTGCTGGGAGAGGAGTTTCAGCTTTCGTCCTTCTCGGCGAACACCGCAAAACCGGGCGGCATCAAAATGAACCTGCACACCGACCAGTGGTGGGCGCCTGAGCCGACCCGACCTGGCCGCCGCAATCTTCCCGTTGGATCCATGACCCGAACTCGGTTCGATGTTGACCCCGGACGTGACGGCACCGCCGACATGATGGCGCCGGCTGCGGTCTCGAATATCTTGGTGATGATGAACGATTTCACCGATGCGAATGGGGCCACCAGGCTGGTTCCAGGTAGCCATCTGGCCGGCCGCCACCCGGACCCAGTGCGCGACGCCGCGGTCGAGACCATCGCCGCCGAGGGCCCGGCGGGCACCGCGATCATCACCGACGGTCGGGTTTGGCATGGCACCGGCAACAACCGGTCGGACGATAACCGCACGGCCCTGATTCTGACCTATTGCGGCCCGCAATACCGCCCTCAGGTCAACTATACGGTCGCCATGGATCGCGAGATCCTGGCCACTGCCTCCGACCGACTGAAAACTCTGTTCGGGCTCAAGGTCTGGTGGGCCTATGGACGAACAGGCAATCCGAGCGTTGAGTTCATAGACCCGACACAAACCGCGTTGGGCGCGCTGCGCCCGGACTGATTACACGTACCCATAACGCAAGCAATAGGGAGACGGGACCATGAGCAAGGCGCTCGACGGTATTCGCGTCATAGACATGACTCACAACCAGGCGGGGCCCGCCTGCACCCAAATGCTCGCCTGGCTCGGCGCCGACGTGATTAAGTTGGAGGAGCCCGGCAAGGGCGACGTGGCGCGCACGAACATGAAAGACAAGGAGGACAGCGATAGCCTGTTCTTTCTGATCTTGAACGCGAACAAACAGAGCCTGACCCTAAATCTCAAAACCGACGAGGGTAAGGCGTTGTTCAAGGAGGTCATCGCGTCGGCCGATGTATTGGTCGAGAACTTCGGCCCCGGCGCGCTGGACCGGCTTGGCCTCGGCTACGACGTGCTCTCCGAGATCAACGAGCGGTTGGTCTATGCGACCATCAAGGGCTTCGGCACCTACGGACCCTACAGCGATTTCAAAAGCTTCGAGCCGATAGCCCAGGCCATGGGTGGCGCCATGTGCGCGACCGGCTTTCCAGACAATCCACCAACCTTTGTGTGGCCGGCCATCGGCGATTCCGGCACTGGCATGCATATGGCGATCGGCATCCTCGCCGCTTTGCAGCAGCGCCACGCCACTGGCAAGGGCCAAGAGGTCGAGGTCTCGATGCAGGACAGCGTCGTCAACATCATGCGCATCAGCCTGCGCGACCATCAGCGCCTGGGCGGCGTGCAGCCCAGGGCCGGCAATCAGCTTGGCAAGAACGTCCCCGGCTCGACTTACCCTTGTGCCCCGGGCGGGCCGAATGACTACATATTCATCTTTGCCCAACAACAAATGTGGAAAGCTTTCGCTACCGCGATCGAGCGCCCGGACATTATCGACGATCCGCGTTATGCGACCACCGAGGCGCGTTGGGAAAACCGGGACACCCTAAACCCTATCATCGAAGGTTGGACCCGACAGAGGACCAAGCACGAGGCGATGAAGATCCTCGGTGACGCCGGCGTGCCCAGCGGGGCCTGCCAGGATACCGGCGAAATATTCGAGGACCCTCACCTGCGCGAGCGTGAGATGGTCCTTGACCTCGACTACCCACCCCGCGGGACCTATCAGATGGTCGGCTGTCCGGTAAAGTTGTCGGATTCACCGGCCGATATCCAACGCCCTCCCATGCTGGGAGAACATACCGACGCCTTGCTCGGCGATATCTGCGGCACAGATTCACAAACCCTCGCTCGATTGCACGAGGAGGGGGTTATTTAAGCGCCAGCTTCTAATATCGAAGCTGGAGGCCACGCATCCACAGCCACGGCGCCGCGGTTGTGTGATCCAGCATGACCAAATGGCCAGAAGAGGTGCCAGGGATTGAAATCCCGGCACCTCTTCTGGCTGGATTTCGCTTTGGCGGATCACCGTAATCTCATGAGTGTGTTGGAAATACTGGGCCAACGCCAGACCGGTGAACACCCCGGACGCGAAAAGCGTTTGGACCAACAGCTCCGAGCCGGCCATTGCCTCTGAGGGAAACGCGGTCAGCGCCCTCTATGTCAATCCAAAACAGGGCACCGGGGTCGGCATGCCGCAAAAGATTTTCCTTGGAACACTCACCAAGAACCGTGACCCAGTCCGCGACACCATTGACGGTCGCGGTTCGTAACGTCGCCAAACGGGCCCTGGGATCGATATCGTAGGCCGTCACGGTACTTCTGGCGTCGCGTCGCGCGAAGCCCACGGCATGGGAGACCTCCGCCGGACCCAATGTTGACGACACGGTCCCAGACATCACCGCCAACGGCGATATCCCACAACTCGTGCTCGTAAACGCCGAGCAGTTTGGCGATTGAGGGGTCTCCGGTAGGATGATCCGCCGCCAGTTTCAAACCCTCCAACGGTCCACGCATGACCACGTCGCTTTTCGGTAACCTCAATCGGGAAAACGCGATGCGACACGGCCCGAAAGACCGAGAGCAAACAATTCCAGAGTCTTGTCAGATGGGGTTTCAAACCCGCAAGATAATCGAGGTCTCAATCGAAAATCGGCATTGGCTTATTTCGACGGGTGGAAAGGATGCGTTAGGCTATCACTGGTACCGAACCCAGACCAGTACCCAGCATCGTTGGCCAAAGGGAGTATTCGAATGTCAGGCGTCACGGAAATCGAGAAACGCGGCCGCGTCGCCGTTCTACGCTTCAATCGGCCCGATGCTCTCAATGCATTGACGATAGAGCTGGCCTGCGGTATCGCGGATGCCTTGATCACCCTCGACGCCGATGACGCGGTCGATGGCATCGTGCTCACCGGCGCCGGAGATCGCTCGTTCTGCGCAGGCGTGGATTTGCAAGAAGCGCATGACGTCCAAGTGGCCGACATCGAGAACTGGTTCGGCACGGTTTGCAACATCTACAAACAAATTCTGCTAACCAACAAACCGGTGATCGCGGCCCTGAACGGGGTTGCGGCGGGTGGTGGTTTTCAGATGGCTTTGGTTTCGGACCAGCGCGTCGCCCATCCCGGCACCCGCATGGGCCAACCGGAGATCAACGCCAGTATCCCCTCCATCATGGGTTCCTATTGGATGAGCCTGCATTTGGGGTGGTCGCGCAATCAGGATCTCTCGATGACCGGCCGTCTGCTCGGCGCCGACGAGGCCAAGGAATGGGGGCTGATCAATCACTTGGTAGAGCGTGAGGATCTGATTCCCAAGGCCTGCAAGATAGCCGAGAACTTCGCCGCTAAACCCGCCGTCGCCTGGGCGCGCACGAAGGCTCGGTTCCGGGAAATCGCGCTATCGGGTTTCGAGGAAGCCTTCCGGGCGGGCGTGCTGGGCCAGCAGGAAGCCTATGCCAAGGGCGAGCCGCAAGCCGTGATGGCGGCGTTTCTGAAGAAGCGGGGGTGAAGGGGGGGTAGAGATTTTACTGTTCATGGTTGTCAAACCCATGATCGAGTGGGCTCACTCGGGGTTTTCTTCCAATCTTCCATATTCGGCACGATATCGGGTTTGAGGAAGCTCCAAGGGGCGTCGATTCAATCGTCTGTCATTTCTTGAATAATTCTGCGGCTTATAATGAATCCATTGAAGCAAAATCTTCGTGCAACGCCCGAGCCATCGCCTCTGGTTCCCTATCGAAAGCCGTTAGAAGCGCCGCCGCCGGTCTGCGTCGACCTTGCGCCCAACCTCGCAACGTATGAACGCTTATCCGCAGGGCACGCGCGAATTATTTGGGAGCGACGGACCCGTCCTCGGATCGCAGCGGCATGGTGTCATCATGGTAGAAGTGAATCACTCGCGCTCCTCCACTCTTTCCGCGGCCTTTCGCCTTTGTGTAAAGTGGGGATGGCGCGTCCGCGGCAGCCAAAAAACCCATCCCGTCCGTGAAATGACCACCCGCGCGCCGGTACGGCCCTGAATCACGCCAGATTTCGTGTATAGTCTTCACATGAAATCCGCGACCTTGGTGGAGATCCAATCCATGTCTATGACCATCACCCAGATCCATGACCATTTTGTAGGCGAAATTGGTGGGATCGATCTTCGCAAACCGGTGACGCCGGAACATGCTTTGGAATTGAACCAGGCGCTGGATAGGCTCGGCGTACTGGTCTTTCACGACCAGGACCTGACCGATGAACAACAACTCGCCTTCACCCTCAATCTCGGAGAGATCGAGCTGGCCATCGGCGGTAACGTCACCAAACCGTCCGAACGACGGCTGAGCGTCAAGATGGGCGATGTCAGCAACCTGGATCAGCACGGTAAGGTGCTGGCCAAGGATGACCGGCGGCGGATGTTCAATCTCGGTAACCGGCTCTGGCACTCCGACAGTTCCTACCGCGTGATCCCGGCGAAATGCTCGTTGCTGTCGTGCCGGTCGAAACCGGTCGAGGGTGGCAATACCGAATTCGCCTTCATGCCGGCGGCTTATGACGCGTTGGACGACGAGACCAAGGCCGAGATCGAGGATTTGGTGGCTGAGCATTCGCTGATCTATTCGCGCGGTCAGCTAGGCTTTGGCGATTATTCACCAGAGGAATTGAAGGCCTTCGAGCCGGTCCGACAGGCGCTAGTGCGGATCAACGACTTCACCGGGCGCAAGGCGGTGTACCTATCCGCGCATATCGGCACCATCATCGGCTGGGAGATGCCGGAGGCGCGCGACTATATCCGCGAGCTGGCGGAACACGCGACCCAGCGGGAGTTCGTTCACGCACATCAATGGACGGTCGGAGATCTGGTGATCTGGGACAACCGGCAATGCATGCACCGGGTCCGCCCGTTCAAGGACACGGATGAGCCGCGCGACATGCGCCGGACCACGGTGGCCGGCATCGCGCCGACGGCCGAACAGGCGGTGAACCGGGCAGCTTAACCACAAAACCAGGCAATAGGGAGGCGCTGAAATGAGCATCTCGATCAAACAGTTGCACGAGCATTTCGTGGGTGAAGTCAATGGTATCGATCTGCGTGAACCCCTGTCCGCTGACCAAGCGCGGGAAATCCATGAAGGCATGGACCGCTTTGGCATTTTGATCTTTCACGACCAAGATCTGACCGATGATCAGCAGGTCGCCTATACACGGAACTTCGGTGAGATTGAACTCGCCGTTGGCTCCAATGTTTTCAAGGAAGATCAGCGACGTCTGCGTCTGGAAATGGCCGATGTCAGCAATCTCGACCAGGATGGACAGGTTCTCGCGCGCAACGACCGGCGACGAATGTTTGGTCTTGGCAACCGGCTCTGGCATTCCGACAGTTCGTTCCGGGTGACGCCATCGAAATTCTCGTTGTTGTCCTGCCGGTCCAAGCCGCCAAGCGGCGGGAACACCGAGTTCGCCTTCATGCCGGCGGCCTATGACGCGCTTGATGAATCGACCAAGGCGGAGATCGAGGACCTGGTGACCGAACACTCTCTGATTCACAGTCGCGGCAAGCTCGGCTTCGCGGATTTCAGCGCTGAAGAAAAAAAGACCTTCGAGCCGGTGCGCCATGCCCTTGTGCGGCAAAACGCTTTCACCGACCGCAAGACGATCTATCTGTCCGCGCATATCGGCACGATCATCGGTTGGCAAGTGCCCGAGGCGCGCGACTTCATCCGCGAGCTAACCGAGCACGCGACACAGCGCAGGTTCGTCCATGCCCATGAATGGCGCCTTGGCGATTTGGTGATGTGGGACAATCGCCAAAATATGCATCGGGTCCGCCCCTTCAGGGATACCGGCGTGGTGCGCGACATGCGCCGGACCACGGTGGCCGGAGAGGGCCAAACGGCGGCTCAAGCGGTGGACCGCGCCGCTTAATCGACTTTCAGAGTTACACTTAAGGAGGCCGCCATGGCGCTTCAGGAAAACGCCCGTGACGCCAGGTTCGCGATAAACCGGCTGGGCTCGGCGATGGGCGCTGAAATCATCGGACTGGATCTGAACCTGCCGCTGGATGACGCGACCTTCGCGGTGCTGCACGAAACAATGCAAAGCCATCATCTGTTGTGTTTCCGCGACCAACACAATTTGACCGATGACAGCCAACTTGCCTTCACCGAGCGTTGGGGCCCGCTGGAGGTCTTTCCTGAGGCTGATAAGACGAAGACTGAGTCAACGGTCTATCACGTCGCCAATGTCTCACCGGATGGCGTGCATCTGGCCGAGGACAATCCGCAAGTCGTGTTTCAGAAGGTCAATGCCCGTTGGCACACCGACAGCTCGTACCGCCATATCCCGTCTTTCGCGTCGATCATGTTCGGCACCGAGGTGCTGCCCGACGAGGCAGAGGGCGGCGAGACCGAGTTTTCTAACATGCTGATGGCTTATGACGCGCTGACAGATGAGATGAAGCGACGGATCGAGCCCTTGCACATGGTGCACTATTACGAATTCGGCCGCCGGATCTATCCGGATCTACCGCCAATTTCGGCGGTCGAGCGTGAGGTGGTGCCGCCGACTTGTCACCCCCTGGTCCGGGTCCATCCCGATCGCGCTGGCGCTGGTGGCAAGGGGCGACGATCCCTGTTCTTGACGACAAATGCAGGAAACGAGGTGAGTGGCATGACCCTGGAGGCCGGCCAAACACTGCACAAGCAGCTCGCCGCCCATGCCGGCACGCCAGATTTCTGCTATCGCCACCGTTGGCGCCTCCACGATCTGGTGATGTGGGATAACCGGGTGCTGCTGCATCGGGCACGTCCCTACGAAATGGAAAAGTATCGTCGGGTTTTTCGCCGCACCACGGTCGCGGGGGCCGGTCCGGTGGAGGGACCGTATTCGACTTCCTAGGGTATGGGGTGTCGCTCTTTGCAAGGTCATGAGTGAACGTTGAAATCCTCTCCTTAGGCCAAACGGCGGAAGCGTACGGATTAAATAATGGAACCCTATTTTAAGGGATCCATTAAGGGTTTCTTCAGATGAGCGTCGTATGGTGGCTCTGAGACAACGGGCCCACCAACCTCGCCCTCCCCCATCAAGGTTGGGCGGGCGTCACTTATGCAAACGCCTGTTGATTAAGATTCACTGTCGGGATTCCGACATTGAGTGATTTATGATTCAGTCTTTCGAACATGGG
>JAPKDN010000201.1 GCA_028822575.1 Alphaproteobacteria bacterium
TTAAGCACCGCTCGTGACATGGTTAAGTTGGCTACCGCGGTCCAGCGAAATTTCCCCCGGTACTATCCCTATTTCCGAACCAAAGCCTTTCGATACAAGGGGCGTGTGTACAGGAACCACAACAAACTTCTGGGCCGTTATGCCGGGACGGAGGGGATTAAGACCGGCTATACCAACGCTTCTGGTTACAATCTTGTCGCCTCGGTCAAACGTGATGGAACGCATCTGATCGGGGTGGTGTTCGGTGGCAAAACCGGAGCCCGGAGGGACCGGCATATGATACGCCTGTTGGATCGTGGGTTTAAAAACCGTTTACGTATCGCCAAGTTGTCTAAACCGCCTCTGCCCTTGCCAAGGCCCAACCGCGATCTTCTTGTCGCGACGAATTTGGGTGGCGTGGACGATCAAGTCGAACCCTCGATTGCGGCGCTCATTGCAGCTACGGCATCAAGTGCTCAAGGTGCGAAAGATGTTTTTCCGAGTGTCATACCGCCGGAATTCTTTACCCGCGCGAACAATGAACCGGTTCAGCCGGCGGCTCTGAAGCATTGGGGAATCCAGGTTGGCGCTTATTCCAATGATGGACCGGCGCATGCGGTGATCGCGACGGTACGCGGCCATCTAGGACCGGCGATCGGCCATGGCCACGAGCGGGTGGAACGGGTGCGTCGCCGCCACGGCACAATTTACAGGGCGCGGATCATGGGATTGCGTGAAGTCGAGGCTCGGGACGCCTGCGCGATTCTTTTGTCCAAGCATCTGCCTTGCGTACCAGTGCCGGCCGACGTTGAGGTCGCGGCGGTACCCGCGAACGAATAAATCAGTTAAAAGGCCGGCGGTTCAACGCCGATGGCGCGTAAAGCCTCGGCTAAATCGCCCTTCAACGACGCCAAGCCCGCTTCGGTATCCGACTCACATCGGGCGACCAAAACGTCCTGGGTGTTCGAGGCCCGTAAAAGCCACCAACCGTTGGCATTCTTGACCCGCACGCCATCAACCTTCGAGATCTCAAGGCCGCCGCGGCCTTCCAGCCAGACCTTCACGTCGTCGATAGCGCTGAACTTGCGCTCTTCGGAGCAGGGAAAGCGCAACTCCGGCGTGTTCACCATTTGCGGTAGGCGGTCTCGCAGGACCGACAAGGGTTCCTCGCGCGCGCCGAGGGTCTCGATCAGTCGGACGGCTGCGTAGAGCGCGTCATCAAAACCATAGTAACGGTCCTTAAAAAAGATATGACCGCTCATCTCGCCGGCTAGCGGCGCGCCGGTCTCGGCCATCCGGGTTTTGATCAGGGAATGACCGGTGCGCCACATCTCGGGTACGCCGCCAAGCGCCACGACTCGGTCGAACAGGATCTGGCTCGCCTTTACGTCGGCGATGATCGTTGCGCCCGGCCGCTCGGCGAGAACATCCTCAGCCAATATCGCAATCAGCTGGTCGCCCCAAAGGATGCGGCCCTTCTCATCGACGACGCCGATTCGGTCGCCGTCGCCATCGAAGGCGATGCCAAGATCGGCACCGACTTCTGCGACCATCTCGATCAACGTCTTGAGGTTTTCTGGGACCGTAGGGTCGGGATGGTGGTTCGGAAAATCACCATCGACCTCCGGAAACAGGATATGATGGGTGCCTGGTAAGGTCTCGCACAACGCGACGGTCGCGGGGCCGGCAGCACCGTTGCCGCAATCCCAAACCACTGAAATCGCGCGCTTGATGCGATTACCTTCAAGAAGGCGTGCCACGTAGGCGTCCGCAATATCCTCGTCGACTAGGCTTCCGGAGCCCGTCGCGAATTCGCCTGTTGCCGCAAGGTTACCCAGCGCCTGAATATCGGCGCCGAAGAACGGTCCTGTGCCGATCATCATTTTGAAGCCGTTATAGTTTGGCGGATTGTGCGAGCCGGTCACCATGACGCCGCCGCCGGCGCCGAGATGGTGAACTGCGAAATACAGCCCCGGCGTTGCGCAACCCCCAATTCTCTGGACTTTCAGGCCGGTTGACGCCAACCCCTCGGCAAGCGCCTGTTCCATCGCCGGAGAGCTGTGTCGTCCATCACGGCCGGTGGCCACGCTGGTGCCGCCGTTTTCGATGATCCTGGTGCCAAAGGAGCGTCCAATCGCCCTGGCGTCGGCCTCGAACAAGGTTTCGCCGACTACGCCGCGGATGTCGTATTCGCGTAGCAGAGTCGGTTGAAAGACGTGAGTGTCGCTCATTGCGGTGCCTCGGTGCCGGTGGTGCCTCGGCCGACACAGATGTAATTAAAGCCGGCGGCGATCATGTCGTCAGGGTTGTAGACATTGCGCAGGTCGACCATGATCGGCGCCGAGAGCAGCGATTTGACTCGCTCCAGATCTAGCCCGCGGAATTCATTCCATTCGGTAAGCAAGGCCACCGCGTCGGCGCCATCCATAGTTTCATAGGCACTCTCGCACCAGTCAACGCTGGAAAGCATACCACGGGCTTCGTCCATGCCCTGGGGGTCATAGGCTCGTATCCTGGCCCCGGCGCCTTGCAGTGCTGGGATGATGTCGAGGCTGGGCGAATCCCGCATATCGTCGGTGTTCGGTTTGAAGGTAACGCCCAGGATGGCGATGTTTTTACCCGATACAGTGCCACCACAGGCATTAATGATTTTGGTCGCCATGCTTTTTTTGCGGCGATCGTTGATATCGACCACCGTCTCGACAATGCGCAGCGGCGCGCCGGCTTCCTGGGCCGTGCGAACCAAGGCGAGGGTGTCCTTGGGAAAGCAGGATCCGCCATAACCCGGCCCGGGGTGCAGAAATTTACCGCCAATTCGTCCGTCGAGCCCAATGCCCTTGGCCACATCATGAACGTCGGCCCCAACCTTCTCGCACAGGTCCGCAACCTCGTTGATGAAGGTAATTTTGGTCGCAAGAAACGTGTTCGCGGCGTATTTGATCAGCTCGCTGGTCTCTAGCGAGGTAAAGACGATCGGTGTTTCAATCAGATGCAGTGGGCGATAAAGCTCGCGCATGACCTGCCGGGCCCGGTCATGGTCGGCACCAATCACCACCCGATCGGGGCGCATGAAATCATTAATGGCTGCGCCCTCGCGCAGGAATTCGGGGTTCGAGCAGACGTCGAATTCAGCATCGGGGCGGACCCGGCGGATAATCGCCTCAACCTCGCGGCCTGTGCCGACTGGGACCGTCGATTTTGTCACGACGACGGTATACCCCATCATCTCACCCGCGATTTCTTCGGCAGCCGCGAAGACGTAGCTTAGATCCGCGTGACCGTCGCCCCGGCGGCTGGGGGTGCCGACGGCGATGAACACGGCATCGGCCTCAGCTACTGCGGCGCTTAGATCCGTGGCGAATGTGAGCCGTCCGGCCTTGACGTTATTGGTTATAAGATTCTCCAGCCCAGGCTCAAAAATCGGCACCTCGCCGCGATGCAGCATGTCGATCTTGGACGTGTCCTTGTCGACGCAGGTCACGTCGACACCGAATTCCGAGAAACAGGCACCGGTTACCAACCCGACATAACCGGTTCCGATCATCGCGATGCGCATTTTAGGTCCTGCTCAAGAGAAGGATTTTAGGATTCGCGAGACATCGTCACGCATGTCGTCCCGGTCAAGGGCATAGGCGATATTCGCTTCAAGGAACCCGACCTTGCTGCCGCAGTCGAAGCGACGCCCGGCGAAGCGGAATCCATTAAAGGGTTGTAGGCCGAGTTGGCGTGATAGCGAGTCGGTCAGCTGAATTTCGCCGCCGGCGCCGTGCTCAAATCGACCGAGGTCCTCGAAAATCTTGGGCTGGATGATATAGCGACCGACCACTGCCAGGTTCGAGGGGGCTTCACTACGTGGAGGCTTTTCGACCAGGCCCCGAACCTCGATCAGGCGGTCCCGGACATCACCTGGCGCGATCACGCCATAAGAGGAGATATCCTCGTCCGGCACTTCCATGACCGCGACGATATTGCCGCCAACATCCGCATAGGCCTCTATCATCTGTTTCAGACAACCCTTGCCGCCGAGAATGAGGTCATCGGCGAGCAGGACGGCCACCGGTTCCAAGCCGACGAAGTTGCGGGCGCACCAGACCGCGTGCCCGAGGCCAAGCGGCTCCAGCTGTCTTGTATAGGCGATTTGGCCGGGTTCCGGGATCGTCGCCTTGACCACGGAGAGAGCTTCCGCGCGGCCGCGCGCCTCAAGCATCGTCTGCAATTCATAGGCGTGATCGAAATGATCTTCGATCGCGGTCTTGCCGCGCCCGGTGACGAAGATGAACTCCTCGATACCGGCTTCGCGTGCTTCCTCGACCGCATATTGGATCAGCGGCTTGTCGACAACCGGCAACATCTCCTTGGGCATAGATTTGGTGGCCGGCAAAAAGCGGGTGCCAAGACCGCCGACCGGAAAGATCGCCTTGCGTACGGGAACGGGCATGCAAACTCCTGGAGAGTCCTGGACACGGAATGCTGTCGTGGGAACAAGTTCGCCGGATCGGGTAATGCCATATCCGGGCGTGGAAGCCAACCCAACCGTCGTGACGGCATTAGGTTGGAAACTAGCCGTTACTTAGGAGGACCTCCTTGGCCTGATTGATTTGGGTGGCCAGGAAGGTTGACCCGCCTCTATCCGGATGGTTGGCGAGCATCAATCGCCGATGCGCATCCCGGATGTCCTGCTCGCTGGCTCCGTCGTCGATACCGAGAATTTCAAGCGCCTGAGCACGCGTCATGGCTCCGCCGTTCGTGTTTGAGCCGCCGGAGCGCTTATCTTGACGGGTATCGTCAAAACGCCATTCGTCGCCGTGGATCCTGTCGATGAAACTTTCCAATAACTGAACCGATTGCGGATCGGACTGACAATCACTTAACAGGTCGAGTAGATCCTCCAGATTCATGTCCGCCAGTTCGCGGCCGGCATGCGGCCCACCTAGGACGGTGCCGGACATGGCTCCGGTGTCGTGGTCGAGCGCCATCTCGAGATGGGCCGTGCGCACCATCGAGGCCTGCCCGGGGCTTGGGCCGGCGGCAGTTTTCGCGGCGTTACGGAAATATCGCGCGATCCCTCGCCAGCGCAGAATCGCCGGAATGAGGAACAGGCCGGCGGACCAGAGAAAACTGGGGTTGCCGCGGGAGATTAACGCAATAACCCCAATGGAGGCGCCAATGATCAGAATCCATTTCAAGGCCTTACGGAGCTTCGCCGGTTCGGAGTTGAGCACCCAATAGCCGGCGAGGCCGATACCGATGGAGACACAAATGCCTAGAACGAGAAGGGGCATCGTCAAGGGCCTAATTTCGCATCTGGTGAGTCAAGCGTAGCGCCTCTCCGCCCTTGCGGTGGGCGTGGTTTTCCAGGGCGCGGCGACCCCCGGCGGCATAGACCGCGACTGCCGCCAACAACTCGCGCAATTGCTTTGCGCTGGAGGCATCGAACGGACAATAGGCGCCCTTGGTCAGTCTGGCCACCTGTTCCAGTCCACGTCGGGCGATCAGGTCGCCGCCCTCGTGAAAGCAAAACACCGGAACGCCCAGCATGGCGAGCTCGCCGGCGGCGTGGCAAACTTGGTCGATGTCTTCCTCGAAGGCATCGCCGACGAAAACCAGCGCCTGGGTTTGTTCTTTACGGGTCTCGGCGACGGCGTGGCGCAGCAGTCGCTCGATCTGGGTCTGACCGCCAAGGCAATGTACCCGGGTCATCTCGCTGAGCAGCTTGGCGGAATCGGACAGCCACTCGGTTGCGCAAAATTCGCCATAACCGCGATAATAGGCGAGTTGAATGTCTAAGCCGCCGAGATTGTCCGTCTCCTGAAACATCTCGCCCTGAAGATGACAGGCCCGGTCCCAACTCGGCTCGCGGCTGGCCGTGGCGTCCATGGCGAAGATCAGACGGCCTCTTTTACCACCGCTGATCGGAGGCGCCATTTGTCGGACCTTGCCGAGGAAGGCGTCGATCTTGGATTGTGGGGCCTGCTTGGACTGCCCAAGGAAGGCGTCGATCTCGGATTGCGAGGAGACGTTGCGCTCCCTCAGCGGTGTATGTAGGACGGTATTGCGTGGATACTTAGAATTTGCCGCCATCACGGTGTCCGTCTCGGTGGTTTCACCCCTATTATGTTGGCGGAACGGCTCTGAAATCCAGTGGTCATCGTTATCATCGGCGTCTAAGGGAGAAGTTTGGCCAA
>JAPKDN010000202.1 GCA_028822575.1 Alphaproteobacteria bacterium
ATTTCGTCGATCAGGAACTTGTCGCGGAATTGTTGCATCAACTTCGGGACCGGGGGGTCGTTTTGCGGCTCGGCTGTGCGGTCAAGACCGTCAAGAAGGGGCGTGGCCGTGGATGTTTGATAACGATGGAGAATGGTCGAACGGTTAACTGCGATATGATCCTATTCGCGGCCGGCCGGTATGGCGACACCGACGGGCTCAATCTCGAAGTGACCGGATTGAAACCCAATAGTCGGGGTAGACTGGTCGTCGATAAAAACACATTCCAGACGGAGGTGCCGCATATCTATGCGGCCGGCGACGTGATCGGTTTTCCAAGCCTTGCCTCGACCTCGATGGAGCAGGGCCGGATAGCGGCCTGTCACGCATTCGGTGAATCCACGTTTAAGCCGCCAGAATTCTTTCCATACGGGATTTACTCGGTGCCTGAGATTTCCACGATTGGGTGGACCGAAGAGCAAGTAAAAGAACAGGACATTCCCTACGAGGTTGGCATAGCTCGGTTCCGAGAGACCTCGCGCGGCCACATTATGGGACTGAATTCCGGCATGATGAAGATGATCGTCGACCTGAAGACCCGCCGTCTGCTGGGAGTCCATATCGTCGGCGAGGGAGCGACTGAGCTGATCCATATCGGCCAGGCTGTGCTCAATCTTGGTGGGCGGCTAGAATACTTCGTCGAGAACACATTCAACTATCCGACACTCGCCGAGGCGTACAAAATCGCTGCGTTGGACGCATGGAACAGAATGCCGCCACCTTAAGTAGGCGAATCAGCGTATCCTCTTAGTCCGTCATGTCGATATGACCGTGGCAGGCTTTGTTATTTTTGAACGAGGAACGCATCCATGGCGCTGGCAGTGGCCTTCGAGGACCGTAAGCGAGAAATTCTGCGCGAGGTCTACGGTTTCGAGGATTTTCGTCCCGGTCAGGAAGACGTGGTCGATTGCCTTCTCGCGGGGCGCCATGCCTTGGCTGTGATGCCAACGGGTGCTGGCAAGTCGCTTTGCTTTCAGGTTCCGGCGCTGGCGCTCGGCGGTCTTACGGTGGTCGTCTCGCCTCTGGTCGCCTTGATGCAGGACCAGGTATCGGCGCTTCGGCTCGCCGGCGTTCAAGCCGAGACGATCCATTCCGCGCGCGACCGTTCCGAGAATGTCGACTCCTGGCGCCGGGTCACCTCGGGCGAGGCGCCGATCCTCTACCTGGCACCTGAGCGTCTGATGACCGAACGCATGCTTTCGGCGCTGGCACGGTTGCCGATAAAATTGTTCGCCGTCGACGAGGCCCATTGCATTTCGCAATGGGGGCCAGCGTTTCGTCCGGAATATGAAGGCCTGGCGAGGCTCAAGGATCTGTTCCCTGGGGTGCCGATCGCCGCATTGACAGCGACTGCGGACGAGGTTACGCGGCAGGATATCGCCGATCGATTATTTGATAATAATGCCAGGATGTTTGTCACTGGATTTGACCGTCCGAATATTAAGCTTGCGGTGTCGGCGAAGAGTGAATGGCGCCGCCAGATGATGGATTTCCTTGAGAGTCACAAGGACGACAGTGGCATTGTCTACTGTCTTTCCCGGAAGAAAACCGACGAGACGGCAGCCTATCTTCGCGAAAAGGGTGTCGACGCCCTGACCTATCACGCGGGCATGGAAAAGGCCGAACGCGAGCGTAACCAGGATGCCTTCATGACCCGAGACGGTGTCGTGATGGTGGCGCCGAGTGCTTGTGGGATGGGAATCGATAAGCCCGATATTCGTTTCGTCGTCCACGCCGATCTGCCGGGCAGCGTGGAGGCTTATTATCAGGAGATTGGCCGAGCCGGCCGCGACGGCGAGCCTGCCGAGGTGATGATGCTCTATGGGCTTGATGACATCCGGATGCGCCGGGTTTTCATCGAGCAGGAAGAGAGCAGTGATGACCGCCGCCGCCGAGAGCATCAACGGCTCGGCGCGTTGATCGGTTATTGTGAGGCGCCAGGGTGTCGGCGGCGCACGCTGCTTTCTTATTTTGGCGAGGACACAAGTGATTGCGGTAATTGCGATATGTGCCTTGATCCGGTTCCTATTACCGATGGTGGTTTCGAGTCGGGGTTGGTTTTGGGCGTGGTCGCGGGGACTGGACAACGATATGGCGCCACTCATATTATTGAAATTTTGCGTGGTGGTAGTTCGGATAAAATCACCCGGGGCGGACATGACCGACTGCCCGAGCACGGCGCTGGTGCTTCGCGCAAGGCTGAGGAATGGCGCTCCATCGTCCGTCAGCTTGTCGCGGCTGGCTTTCTGCACATGGATGTACGGGATTATGGTGGCCTAAAAATCACCGGGCGCGGTGAGGCCCTGCAACGCGGCGAGGAGAGTTTCAGTTTCCGCAATGACGTGGTCGCTGGAGCGTCGAAGTTGAAAACTCGCAAGGTCGCGAGCACGCCCACGACTGAGCTGGACGAAGCCCAAACAAGCTTGCTTGGAGAACTTAAGTCCCTTCGCTCGAAGCTTGCTCGCGCTCGCGGCGTACCGGCTTATGTGGTCTTTACGGATCGCGCGCTCCAAGACATGGCGCATCGGACGCCAACAACGCGGGATGAATTCGCCGAAGTACATGGCGTCGGCGCGGCAAAGCTGAAAGACTTGGCGGACCCCTTCCTGGAGGCGATAGCGCGGTTCAACGAAGATTAAGCCTAGCATCAGTGGGCCCGTGACGCGGGTGTCAGTCTTTTGGGCCATTTATTTGGCGTAATTTGAATGTGAGAGGGAGACATGGAACTTGGACTTCGAGGTAAGAAGGTCATCGTAACCGGCGCGAGCCGAGGTATTGGCCTTTCGGTTGCGGAGGTTTTCGCCCAGGAAGGCGCCGATGTGTCGATTTGTGCACGAGGTGCTGAAGGTCTGGAAACGGCGCGTGCGAAGATCGCTAGGTATGGCACCAAGGTTCATGCGCAAGCTTGCGACGTGTCCGACGCGTCGGCCCTTGTCGGCTATATAGAGGCGGCGGCGGCGGCCTTGGGCGGATTGAACGTCCTGATTAACAACCCATCAGGTTTTGGGAAAACCGATGATGAGGAAGGCTGGCGTCTTGGTCTTGACGTGGACCTGATGGCCTTGGTGCGTGGTTCCTGGGCGGCGGTGCCGTATATCGAAAAATCTGGTGGTGGCTCGATTATCCACACTTCGTCGATTTCTGGGCTTACGTCATCCCTACGCACACCGCCCTACGGCGCCATAAAGGCGGCAGTGGTTCAGTACACTAAGACCCAAGCCTTGCAACTGGCGTCGAAGAATATCCGGGTTAATTGTATCGCGCCCGGCTCGATCGAATTCCCGGGTGGCACCTGGGACGACGCCAAAAAGAACAATCCCAAACTCTACGCTAGCATCAAGGACTCGATCCCCTTCGACCGCTTGGGTGAGCCGGAGGAGGTGGCCAAAACCGCGGTGTTCCTAGCGTCGGATGCGGCATCTTGGGTGACCGGGGTGACAATCGCGGTTGATGGTGGCCAGATGCTTTAGGGTGTCCAGCGGCCGGGCCAGGACTTCTGATACCCTCCAATCTGCCTTCAAAGAAGAGTTCCCTAGCCTCACAAACGAGATGCAACACCGTTATCGTGTGGAGTTGCGATGGGTATTCTTTACAGACGGCACGCTCTTGATGAGCGGATAGGGCTCTGGCGGCATCATGATGCCGGAACAGCTCCGAGTGAGATTGCCAGGATCATGGGTCGTCACCCCTGGGCGATCGGCGCGAACTCAGGTGCAACAGTTTACCGAAGGCTGTCTATAAGCCGGCCTTGGCGGATTGGATGGCGTTCTAGCGCCGTCGCCGCTGCTCACGGACCGAGCGCCTGAGCCCGCTGAGGTGTCATATCGATGACCACCTTGCGAAGGGTAGGTCGCCAGAGCAGGTCGTCAGCAGGCTCACGCTGGAGGGATCCGAGAACAGGGTCAGCCATGAGGCAATCTATCGCTATAGCTACTGGCCCAAGGCTTGGCCTTGCAAGCTGCACCGCTATCTGGTGCGCGCCATGGCGAGCCAGGGCCACCGCCACCAAACTCACCGGGCTATTTGCTGATCTGCACAAACCCGCCAGGCGTTCGATCACCTCCAACAATGGCTCGGAGTTCACTCACTACAACTAGTTGGAGCGCAATCTTGGCCTGATCAGCTTCTTCTGTGATCCACCTTGGCGGCGCGGCTCCATTGAAAATGCCAACGGCATCATCAGGTGCGACCCACCACGAAAGACAGGCGCCGCTGTCTACACGGAACAGAACATCCAAAGTATCGTCTGGGCCGATAACACCCCACCCCGAAAATTCCCTAGATATCTCACGCCCGCAGAGGCGTTCCTAATTCAAACCAAGGATTGAACTAGTCAGCGTCTCCAACCTCCGCCAACGCCTTTGCCGCCGTCTTGAATGCTTCTAGCGTCTGTTCGATATCGGTCTCGTCATGGGCAAGCGAGATGTAGTATTTGACATCGCCCTTAAATATCCCGCGCTCGCGCAGCAAGCTAGTAAAGGCGCGGTTCTTCGCGGCGTCGGCGGCGGCCATGCCTCGGTAATCCTCGACCGGGCCATCGGTGAAGAAAACGTCGAACAGCGGGGGCTCTCCGATCACCTTGGCGACGTGACCATTGTCGTGCATCGCCGCTTGCAGGCCTTGTATCAGGCGTCGACCGGTCTTGAACACTTTTTCGTAGGCTCCCGGTCGCTTCAGGATTTCCAGAGTCTTGAGCCCGGCGACCGCGGCAACCGGATTGCCGCTGAGGGTGCCGATCTGGGGAAGGAAATCCTCGGCGTGGACTGCTCCTTTGTCGAAATGGGTCATTAACTCATCACTGCCGCAGATCGCCGCTAGCGGAAAGCCTCCACCGATGATCTTGCCGAGCGCACACAAGTCGGGTGTGATGCCGTAATAGGCCTGTGCGCCGCCATAGGCGAAACGGAAGCCGGTAACGATTTCGTCAAAAATCAGCGGAATATCATACTCTCTAGTGACCTCTCGCAGCGTCTCAAGAAAACCGGGCTTTGGCGGTAACATGCGCTGGAATGGCTCGGCGACTACGGCGCCAAGCTGGTCGTGATACTCGGTGATCAGGGCACGCGCGGTCTCGGCGTCGTTGAAGGGGGCGATGATGACATCCTCGCTAACCCTTTTGGGGATGCCTGGTGAATCGGGGAGGGCCTGGGGATAGTTTGACAGTCGTTTGGGCGCCATACTCATCAAGGCGTAGTCGCTCATCCCGTGAAAGCCACCTTCGAATTTGAGGATCTTGTCGCGTTTGCGGTGCGCGCGCGCTGTGCGCATGGCGTAAAGCATTGCTTCGGAACCGGTACTAACAAACCGAACCTTATCGGCGCAGGCCATTGCCTCGCAGATCACCTCGGCAAGCGCGATGCCATGTTCGTTATTCGCGAAAAACGTCGTGCCCTTGGGGATTTGAGCCTGGACCGCGGCCGTGACCTCGGGATGGTTGTGACCAACAAACATTGGGCCGGAGCCCAAGAGGAAGTCGACATACTCATTGCCGCTTAGATCCCATATTCGGCCATTTTTGGCCCTGGCCATAACCATCTCGCTTGCTATGTTGCCAAAGTTGCCGGCTGGAAGGACCGCGCGCGCTCGTTCGATCAAGGCCTGTTCGGCCGTTCCCCTTTGCATTCCCGACATCTTTACTCTCCCAGTGCAAAATTCGCGGATCATTTTAGCAGGACGCATGCAATTCGTAAGCGTCGTTATCGGGCGGGCTGTAGTCTAATCCACTTCCTCCAGAGGTCAGCTGCCCCTACACTGACGATGACGGTATGGCCGAGGAAAGCAAGTGCGCATATCTGAATTCAAAAGCACGGTCCACGAGACCCTCGAACTGGTTCCGGGCGTTGGCGCCACGCGGCGCTGCGGTCAGGCGATTATTATACTGACCATACTATTTACCGTGGTGGCGGTGATCGCTGGATCCAGTGGAGTTTTCAGCGGGCCGGTTCAGCGTTGGCTGGATCTGCTCGTAGAGGTCGCGATGGTAATGTTTGCCTTGGAATTGGTCACCCGAGTTTGGATTTTTGAAGCAAGTGGTAGCCGCCGGCAAACCAACCGACGTCCGTTTCGCGGTCGGCTGGATTACGTTCTGTCGCCGGGTAA
>JAPKDN010000203.1 GCA_028822575.1 Alphaproteobacteria bacterium
GTGCACTGACCGCACCTTGACGGAGACCGGCATCGTCGTGGTAGCCATTCCTTAATGCTAAGTATGCTCACACTGGAGGACCCACGCTACGCAACCGAGGTCGTGCGTGAACTTTTTTCCAGCATGCCAAATACTTTCTCACACGATCCAAGGCTGGAAACCAACCGCGCCATCGCCTTAATGAAAACCTTTATCGCCCAACAATTCAGCTGAGCAGGAGACACCGTATGCTTTACGAATTCATCATCGTCGGTGGCGGGTCCGCGGGCTCAGTTCTCGCCAATCGTCTTTCCGCGCGTAGCGCAAATAAAGTCCTGGTCTGCGAGGCTGGGCAGGACACGCCACACGGCAAGGTGCCGCCCGAAATTCTTGACAGCTATCCGGGCAAAGCCTATCTCGACACACGCTTTCATTGGACCGAACTCAAGGTCACGACGCAGGTCATTTCGCACAACAATCCGGAAGCCAACCGACCCCCCTTGCGAAAATACGAGCAAGCCCGCGTCCTTGGTGGCGGCTCGTCGATCAACGGCCAGCTCGCCAACCGCGGCGCACCCACGGATTTCAACGAATGGGAGAAACGTGGCGCCAAAGGCTGGAACTGGGATGCGGTGTTGCCTTATTTCAAGAAGGTTGAGCGGGACATGGATTTCGACGGCCCCTACCACGGCGACCAAGGACGCATTCCAGTGCGCCGGATATTTCCCGATCTGTGGAACGGTTATACAAAGGCGGCTGCCGAGGCGTTGGCGCGCGCCGGCTACGATTATTTACCTGACCAAAACGGTGAATTTGCCGAGGGCTATTTTCCCATCACTAGCTCTAACGCTTATGAGCGGCGGGTCTCCGCCGCCATCGGATATCTCGACCCAGGCACAAGGCTGCGCGAGAACCTCACCATTTCTACTGATACGCAAGTCACCGAGCTGTTATTTGAAGGGCTAAAATGTATTGGTGTAAAAGCGCTCGTCGGAGGTAAAGAGACCGAATTTTACGGCAACGAGATTATTCTGTCTTCGGGAGCAATCCATTCCCCGGCGCATTTGTTACGGGCGGGAATTGGACCTGCCATGCACCTGAACGATCTCGGTATACCTGTACGCGCGAATGTCGCCGGTGTCGGCCAACGTTTGATGGACCACCCGTCGATTGCCGTCGCCTCCTTCATCCATCCGGAGGCTCGGATTAACGAGTATACGGGCCGCCACGCGCTCATGGGCATGCGCTATTCCTCCAAGACCGACGGCGCACCGATGGGCGATATGTTTGCGATCGCGATCGCAAAATCCTCTTGGCATGCGGTCGGCGAACAGATCGGCTCGTGGATAATTTTCGTCAACAAGACTTATTCGGAGACCGGCCAAGTGCGCTTGGCAACAACCAATTGGCGGGACGAACCAACCGTTGAATTCAACCTACTCTCTGACAAACGCGACCTTGACCGCCTAAGCCAGGGATTCCGAAAAATAGCGGCCTTACACAGCAACCCCGCCATGCAGGCGGTGACCAGCGACGTCTTTCCCGCGAGTTACAGCGATAAGGTGCGTCAAGTTGGCGTCGTGAATAAAAAGAATAAGTTTATGACCAACTTGATGTCGAAAATGCTGGATGGTCCGGCAGCATTACGGCAAATGTTAATCCGCAAATTCATTATGGAAGGCTTTACGCTGGAACAAATGATGACCGATGACGACGCCCTGGAAGCTTTCGTGCGTAAAGCGGCCGTCGGTGTGTGGCATGCCTCATGTACCTGCCGCATGGGCTCCGCTGATGATCCAATGGCAGTCACTGATATTACGGGCCGGGTGCGCGGTGTTGAAGGGCTGCGCGTAGTTGACGCCTCGATCTTTCCAGTCGTGCCCTGTGCCAACACGAACTTCCCAACCTTGATGACGGCGGAGAAGATTTCGGACGCGATTTTAAACGAACAATAATTTATGGGATGGAAGCGAAATATGGATGACCAACACGCCTTTTCCGGCATCAAGGTTTTAGATTTCACACAGGGAATTGCCGGGCCACACAGCACCATGCTGTTGGCGCAACACGGAGCAGACGTGATAAAGGTCGACCCGCCAACGGGCGATTGGGGCCGCTCAATGGGCGCGCTTTACGGCGACCATTGCGCTCATTCAATTGCCTTCAATCGCGGCAAGCGTTCCATCGCCCTGGATATGAAAACACCTGAGGCGCTTGAGATCACACAGAAGATGGCGGCTGAATGCGACGTAGTGGTCGAGGCCTTCCGCCCAGGTGTAATGGCCAAGTTTGGTCTCTCCTACAACGACGTGAAAAAAGTGAACCCTAACGTCATTTACCTGTCGGTCACCGGCTTCGGCCAGGAAGGTCCAAACAACGGATTACCCGTCACGGACGCCATCATTCAAGCCTATTCTGGGTTCATGACCATCAACCGAGACGGCCAGGGTATTCCTAATCGGGTCGGCATGATCCCCATCGATGTGGCCACCGGCCTCTATGCCTTTCAAGGAATTTCGGCTGCTCTAATGCGAAAGTTCCGCTATGGCACCGGTTGCTATATCGACAACAGCCTGATGCAATCCGCCGCCGCCTTCCAGGCCGCCAAGATTGCAGAATATTATTTAGAAGATGGCGAGGTCGCTCCCCTCTACGCGCCGGTTGGCACCATGAAGACAATGAACGGCTATATGAACGTCACTGCGATGCGCGATCATCACTACGATGCGCTTTGCGATATTCTCGGACTACCGGAGCTTAAGAATGATCCGCGTTTCAATTCTCGCGAGATTCGGATCAAGAACGAGAAAGAATTGATGATGCTGATCCGCGCCGAATTCGAGAAACAACCATCAGAACATTGGGCAAAGTTACTCACCGACGCAGGTGTCATGAATTCCACCGTTCAGGATCATGGCGATTTCATGAAGCACAAACATACCAAAGCAGTGGGGGCCGTCGCCTATGTCGAACATGACGGCGCGGGCCTGTTCCCGATGCCGCATATCCCCGGCCTACCCCGCATAGATGGGCCTTCAGCAATGACCCACTCGCCCCATGTGGGCGAACATTCAGTCGATATTCTCAAGGAATGGGGCTACGACGACGACGCCATCAACGCCATGCAGTCAAAGAACGTGACCTTCGTCCCGGCGTAAGACGCGGACGCGGCGTAGTAATTCTTTACGACCTGAGAACTCCTGCGAGAAAGTTCTGCATTAATACGTTGAACCGCTCCACATGCTCGAGCGAGGCGAGGTGCCGCGCCGGCTCCAACCAGTGCAGCGGTGCGCCGAGGGTCCTTGCCATCAGCTCAGACGTCACCGTCGGCACACCTGGGTCGTCCGGTGTCGCGATTACGATTGTCGGCGCTTGTATCTCCGAAAGTCGCGGGGTTGTGTATAGACCACACATGGCGGCACTCGCCGCAACAAAACTCGCCGCCGTGAACCGGGCAATGGCATCTTCCATATAAATATAAGTTGGGCTTCGTGACGCTGCGGCAGCATCTGTCAGCCAGCGATCCATCAGAGGAGCCCGGACCGCTTCCATTCCGTCGCGCAACACTGCGTCGGATCGATCCCGCCAAGCCTGCATTTGGTCTTCCGTGTACTCCGAAGTCGTATTAACAAGTGCGAGCGAGGCGACCCGGTCCGGAAAATCAAGGGCTACCGTTTGCGAGATCATACCGCCCATGGAGACGCCACACAGATGCACCCGGTCAATCTCCAACGCGTCCATCAATCCGACGGCATCCGCCGCCATCATCGAGAGGGAATATGGGCCAGGCGGCGCATCACTCCCACCGTGGCCACGCGCGTCGTGGCGCAGAACCCTAAATCCCTCGAATGCTGGGAGATGAAAATCCCAATAACGGTGGTCGCTGGCAAAGCAGTGATTGAGGCAGACGACCGGCGAACTGGGTGGGCCACTCAACATATAATTCAAATTGATATCGCCCACGCGAATCAGTTCCGGTCCCATTGCTCACCTCATTAATTGCCGCTATATCCACATGCTTCTGATCTAGTCCGGAAATGGAGCCAATGCCAGCCGATACGAACCGCCGATATGTTTTAAAAACCCGTCCTTCGAACCTGCCAAACGCCTCCCATTTCGCGATCATGAACGCGCCGATCCCAACGCCGGAGACAGGCGAATTATTGGTCCGTATCTTATTGGTCGCACTTTCCCCGTGGCAGGGCCAACGACTTAAGGATTTCGAAAACTACACCGAACCCTTCCAACTCGGGGAGCTGATTGACTGCGACGTACTCGGACAAGTCGTGGCTGGTTCTTCCAGCTGTTTCAGCATCGGCGACCTGGTGACAGGACGACTTGGCTGGCAGGAATACGCCATCGCAAAACCAGCGGGCCTACTAGCCGCAACAAATGATTTCGACGAGACGCTATGGCTGACTGCGCTCAGCTCTCCCGGCCTTACTGCCTATTGCGCCTTAGAGATGTTCGGTCGACCAATGCCGGGCGAAACGCTAGTGGTAACTTCAGCCGCCGGATCGGTCGGCAGCTACGCGGTGCAGCTTGGAAAACTCGCTGGTATGAAGGTGGTGGGCATCGCGGGCGGCAGTGAAAAATGCAACATCGTGACAGATTGCCTTGGAGCCGACGCCTGTCTCGATCACCAGGAAGACGATTTGGCGGCACGCCTTCGAGAGACTTGTCCTGAAGGAATTCATTTGTTCTTCGACACAGTGGGCGGCTCAGTCGCCGATGCGGTATTCGAGGGGTTGGCAAAATTCGCCCAGGTGCTGATCGTTGGACGAACCGTCTCGAACAATAGCACGCGGCCGGACCTCGACCCCGTTAACATGCGTATGCTCTGGGCACGCGAAGCTAGCATTCAGTGCTTTTCGCGCTATTCCTATCCGGAGCGCTGGGGATTTGCGCGCGAGCGCATGGCAACTCTGTGTCGGGAGGGTAAAATCATCGCCATCGACAATGTGGTCAGCGGGTTCGAACAAACGCCGTCCGCTCTGCACGACATGCTGGCAGGAAAATATACCGGCAAGGTCATGGTCCGCTACGGAGACGCCGCCAAATGACTATCGAGAAAGTAAAAATAGGCGACATCGAATTCGCCTACCGCTGGGACGGCAATCCGGACGGCCCCGTTGTAATGATGGCGCACGCGATGGGAACCAGTCATCGCATTTGGGACTGGCAAGTTCCGGCGCTGGAAGATCACTACCGGTTATTGCGCTATGATTGGCGCGGCCACGGCAACACAGATGCCCCTCCCGGACCCTACACCTTGAGTCAGTTCGTCGAGGATGCGGTCGCGGTGATGGACGCGCTCGGCCTGGACCGGGTGAACTGGGTCGGTATTTCGACAGGCGGCATGATCGGCCAAGGATTGGCTATTCACCACCCGGAACGCATAGCCTCGCTCACGCTCTGTAATACGACTTCGCAATCGAACGAATGGTACCGGGGGTGGGTCGCAGAGCGCCAAGCGGTCGTGCACAAGGGTGGTATGGTTCCGGTGTGGGAGATGACCGACAAGCTATGGTTCACCGATGCCTTCGCCGATGCTGCGAGCGACGACTATCACGCCGTGCGCGAGGTCATGATCGGGACGCCAGTTGAGGGATATCTTGGTGGCACTTCCGCCGTCGCCGACCTGGCTTATCGGGACCAGCTGCATCGTATCACCGCGCCAACCCACATTATCGCGGCGGGTGCCGACGTGGTCACGCCCATCGAACGTTCGACGGAAATTCACAACCGCATTGCCGGGTCAACGCTAGATATTATCGATGGCCAGAGACACTTCTCTAATGTGGAAGTACCGGATGTGTTTAATGTCATTCTGCGGCGTGGCCTCGACGAGATGACGACCGAGGACAAGCCATGACCAAGACCAAGCGACCTGGCATATGGTGGTCGCCAGCGATCCTTTGGCAGCTCACGCAGGGTTCCAAATCCAGTGATCCGGTGGCAATGCAATTGACGTGGAAGTCAGGGCGCAGCGTTTTAGCAGCTGCAGGTGGCCACCTCAGCCCTACCACACGCGTATCATCTGGCTCGCCTGAAAGTCGAGCGGCATCCTTTACGGCGGCACCAACCCCCGACGTATAGCCTATGCGGTTGGTTGGTGATATTCCCTCCAATAATCTTTCATCTTC
>JAPKDN010000204.1 GCA_028822575.1 Alphaproteobacteria bacterium
CACAGACCCAACCCTACATTGGGGACCATCGAAAAAGAGCCGTTTTACGCCATGCCATTCAAGGCCAGCTTCCTGGGCACCAAGGGCGGACCGAGGACCAACGAACGTGGCCAGGTCCTGAACCACAAGGGCGAGGCGGTCGAAGGCCTTTACGCCGCGGGCAATGTCATGGCGAATGCCTTCGGCTCCAAGGGGGTGGGCGCAGGCACGACGTTAGGGCCCTGTCTGACGTGGGGTTACATCGCGGCGCTGAGCGCGCTCGGCGTCGAGACGCGCTGACGACACGTGAGCCAGCCACATCGCCAACCCTAACTTGCAAGGTAAACATGGAATGACCACTGACGCCGAACCCCACGCGTTGACCGCGACCGAGGCGCTTCGGCGAATTGAAGCCGGCTCGCTCTCGGCGGTGGAGTGGGTCGTGTCCTGCCATGAGCGTATCCAACAACGCGAGCCGGAGATCCGAGCTTGGGCAAGCCTGGATCAGCGCGTGGTTGAGGATGTCACCGCGCGTACGCGACGTGGCGAAGGACCGTTCATCCCCGTCGGCGCGAAGGACATCATCGATGTTCGCGGTCTGCCGACGGGGATGGGTACGGCTTTCCATGACGCAGCCCCGGTCGCCCGAGAAGGTGGGTCGGTTTCGATCATGCGGGAAGCTGGCTGCGTGTTCATGGGTAAGACCGTGACGACGGAGCTCGGGCACCGACACCCAGGCCCGACCCGGAACCCCTGGAACATCCGGCACACGCCAGGCGGCTCGTCCTCGGGGTCGGCGGCGGCGGTCGCTGATCTGATGGTGCCGTTGTGTCTGGGGACACAGACCTCCGGCTCGGTGATCCGTCCGGCGGCCTATTGCGGGGTTATCGGGTACAAGCCCACATACAACGATTTCGACAAAACCGGCGTGCTCGCCAATGCGCCGTCCATGGACACGCTCGGTATTCTAGCCCGATCGATTGACGATGTCGGGTTGCTGCGTCGGATCTTGTTGGAAGAGCCAGAGGGAGAAATCCTCAGTGTCGCGCTCTCGGGTCTTACTTTCGGGGTCACACACGCGCGCGTTTGGGAAACGGCCACGCCCGAGGTCTTGGACCTGACCAAGAATTTCATGGGGGTGCTCGCTTCCAACGGAGCCCGGCTGGTCGATGTCCACCTCGACACGGAAGTCTCCCGCCTATTGAAACTGCACCGGTTGATCAGCGGCTATGAGTTTCGGCGGAGCATCGCGTTCGAACGGCTCCATCATCTAGGCGAATTAAGCGCTGTTTTGCGAGAGGGTAGGCTCGCCGACGGCCATCTGGTGAATGTCCGAGAATACCAGAACGCGATCCTGGAAGTGGCAGACCTCCGGCTACGTCTCGCCAAGACTTTCGCGGACGTGGACATATTGGTCTGTCCCAGCGCCGCCGGACCGGCGCTTGCCACGCTTGAGACTACCGGCGACGCGGCGTTTAATTCCGCCTGGTCCCTGGCCGGCAATCCGGCCATCACGTTGCCCTTGTTCAAGGCGTCACAGTCGGGGCTTCCCATCGGTTGCCAATTCATCGCCGGGACTGGCAATGACGATGCATTGTTGGCCGCGTCAAAAACGATCATGAACACCTTCGCTCCAGGCTGATGGCCACTATTAGCCGCTGAAGCTGGCCGGTGTTTTTGACTTGTCCGCGTGACACTCCCGCCGAGAGCGCGGCACGACGAGGTATCCGTTTACAATATTTAAGTGTTTGCTACCTTGCTGCTCTGAACTGACGCATTCTTTAGAACTTCAGCCTTCAAATCACTCTTAGGGAGTTAAAATGTCTCGGATTCGAACTTTTACGGCCGCTGCGATTGCGGCTGGTGCCCTGATCACGTCCATCGGCGTCGCGAGCGCGGTGGAACCCGTTAAACTGCGTTGGGCATCCGACCACACAGGCCCGCCGCATCCCGCCGGCATCGCCGAAGTCTATTTCGCCGAACAGGTCGAAAAGAGGATTCCCGGCAGCAAGGTACAGATTTATTGGGCTAAGTCGCTTTACACCATCCCACAGGGCGTCAAGGCCCTGACCCAGGGTAACCTGGAAATGATCACCGGCCAGTTCGGCAAGACCTCCAGCATCGAGCCATTGGCGAACGTGCTTCTTGGTGCCGGCAAACTGTCCACGGTCGGTGCAATCGATGGTATCGACTCGACCAAGACCTTCTCGGAATTGGTGGCTCATTTTGACAAGGCACATGACATCACCATTTTTGGCGCCGGCCACCTCAGCATGTATATGGGCGCGGGCGCGGTGAAGAGCCGCTTGATCGGCCCCGCCGACTTCGCCGGCAAGAAGATGCGTTCCATGGGCCCGGCCGAGAACGCCTTGCTCAGCGCGCTTGGCGCCAACCCACAAGCCATGGCCTTCGGCGACGTTCCGCCCGCCCTGCAAACTGGTGTTATCGACGGCCTGCTCACCTCGCTGGGTGGTTTCAACGCCACGAAGGAACAAGCCCCCTATTTCACGGTCGCCGGGCTTAACGGCATCGTCGGCGACTACTACTGGTTCGGTACCTCTAACCGTTGGTGGAGCAAGCTTTCCCAGGAACAACGCGATATCCTGACCGATATCATCAAGAACGACTTCATGCCGTTCCAGCGCGTCATCAACTACTGCAATGACAAGCGGACACTCAACAAGTTCATCACCACGGACAAGAGCGCGCCTGGCATCTATGTCATGACCCCGGCGGAATCGGCCGTCATCAAGAAGGCCGAAAATGGCGCCACTAATGCTTGGATCAAGACCAAGGTGAATGACACGGGCGACCGGTTGGTCGACCAGTTCACGGCGGAAGCCGAGGCCTTGGTGAAAGCCAATCCTCCAGGATCCCACGCTCTTGAAAAGACCGACTGCTCGAAATACGAAAAGTATTTCACCCGCTACACCAAGGGCGCCGATCTTTATAAGGCGAAAAGCCGGAAATAACGCTTACCTCGGCTAGAGACGTCGAGGAGCCGCCACCTTGGTGGCGGCTCCTTTCGCCTCGTCTGACCGAAACATCCGCTGATAGGGCATGGACATGGACGGTTTCCTCGCGATTTCGCACCGTGTGAAAGAAGCAATCTATTCGACACTTGGCGGGGTCTCGTCGATCTTGCTTATGATTCTTACCTTATTCGCGATGCTCGAAATTATTCGCCGCTACATATTCGGCGTCGTGTTCGAATGGGGGCAGGATGGCATCATCGTCGGCATGGTCTCGGCGGTCGCGTTATATTTCGCCGTAACCCAGGTGCGACGCGGCCATCTCGTGATGAGCGCGATTATCCAATTGCTTCACGCGCGCGGCTATTACAAGACTGTGGGGGTAACCAAGATCGCCGTATCCTCGTTCATAGCGCTGTTTTGCGGCGCCGTCGGCATCACCGGTTGGTCTACCCTCGCCTATGCGTGGAACCGTGATTTGACCACCTACAGCCTGCTGATCCCGCTTTGGCCGTTTTATTTAATTTTGATGTCCGGGTTCCTACTGATGGGCTTTGTCGCGTTGTTGCAGACCGTCGAGGACATCATCAGTTTCGCCCGCGAGGAATACCTCGACGCCAAAATGGAAATGACGACAGACGTTTAAGGCTTCGTTGAGCGAGTATTTTTTGGGAACCGTTGCATGGTCGGGTTAGCGCTTACACTTTTTGGGCTGCTTATGGTGGGGGTGCCGATTGGCATGTCGCTCGCTGGCTCCACCGCTGCTTTGGTCCTTTTTGACGATTTCCTGTCCTTTAGCACGCTGTTCGAGGCATTTTTCATCTTCATCAGCAAATACACGCTGATTGCCATCCCGTTCTTCATCTATGCCGGTTTCCTGATGGAAAAGACCGGTCTGGTGCGCGGGCTTTTCAATTTTGCCGATGCCTTGATCGGCTGGGTGCCTGGCGGTTTCGCCTATGCCACCTTGATCGCGGCGGTGCTGTTCGGCGCGATCTCTGGCTCTTCCACCGCCATGGCTGCGGCGATGAGCGTTATCGCCTATCCAGAAATGATCAAGCGCGGCTATCCAAAATGGATGGCAGCCGGCGTGATCGCGTCGGCGGGTGGGATCGCGCTGTTGATCCCACCCAGCATTACGCTGATCCTATTCGGCGTGATCACCGAGATTTCCATCGTCGAGTTGTTCTTTGCCGGCGTGGTGCCGGGCATCATGCTAGCCATCAGTGACGCGGTGATCATCGTTTGCGTGTCAGTTTTCATCGTCAAGCTGCCGGCCGGCACTTTTGATCCCAGGCGGTGGTGGACGACCCTTCTGGAGGCTTTGCCGGCGCTCTTGATGCCGGTGCTGGTCCTGGGCGGGCTCTATGGCGGTCTTTTTACGCCGACCGAGGCCGGCGCGGCGGCGGCCTGTTATGCCCTCGCCTATGGCGTGATCTTCAAGGGTCGGCCATTCCTGACGGAACTGATGGGCGTCACGCGTCGTACCATGAACCTGACCGGGATCGTGTTCTTCCTTCTCGGCTGTGTTGGTATCTTCCAGTTCTACCTCGCCAACATGGGTTGGCCCCAGGAGATCGCGGCCTGGGCCGGCGGGCTCGGCCTGTCTAAAATGGCGTTCCTGTTCGCCCTCATGGCCAGCTTACTGGTGCTTTCCATGTGGTTAACGGGTGTCGCGATCCTGGTGCTGACCGTGCCGATCTATTTTCCGGTCGCGCTGTCGTTGGGCGTCGATCCGATCCATCTCGGCATTTTGACGGCGCTTTGCATCGAGATCGGTAGCGTCATCCCACCGGTCGGCCTCAATCTATTCGCCGTTAGCGGTGTCACCGGACTGCCGGTCACCCAAGTGATCAAGGGTTCCTTCCCGTTTTGCATATCCGACACGGTGGTGCTGATCATCGTGTTGTTGTTTCCTATGCTGGCGCTTTGGTTGCCGGCTCAGTTGATCACCTCGCACTTCTAGGGCGGATAATTAAGCAGCGGGCCCCGGCGTGGCTTGGCGTTCATGGTGACTGGCATCCAGCCCATCATCATCTGAATGGTTGGTTTGCGTGGATCACACGGGCTTGCCCCTCTAGCGCGCGATGCTTAGCGTATCTACAAGAGTAAAAATCGAGATCAGTTTCAACGTATTATTGGGGAGCCACGATATGGCCAAGGTCACCGGCGCGCTACTTTTGGCGCGCAATCTTAAGCAGCAGGGCGTCGAGTATATGTTCGGCGTGGTTGGCTTCCCGGTTCAGCCGATAGCCGCCGCCGCGATTGAGGTCGGCATCACCTATATCGGCATGCGCAACGAGCAGTCTGCTTCCTATGCGGCCCAAGCCGTCGGGTACATGACCGGGCGCCCCGGCGCCTGCTTGGTGGTTTCCGGCCCCGGCGTGGTACATGGTCTCGCTGGTCTCGCGAACGCCAAGGAAAACTGCTGGCCGATGATCCTGATCGGCGGTGCCTCGCCAACCTATCAAAACGGCATGGGCGCCTTCCAGGAAGAGCGTCAGGTACAGATCGCCTCGCCGTTCTGCAAATTCGCCCACGCAGTGGAGCATGTGTATCGCATCCCGTTTTACGTCGAGCAGGCGGTTCGCAACTCGATTTATGGTCGCCCCGGCGCGGTCTATCTCGACATGCCCGACGACATAATCCAGGGCGAGATCGAGGAGAGCGAGGCCGTCGTGGCCCAGACAATCGGCGAACCGCCGCGCAGCCAGGCACCAGAAGAGAATATCGAGGCCGCGCTTGACGTGTTGGAAGGCGCCAAGAACCCGCTGGTCATCGTTGGTAAGGGCATGGCCTGGAGCCGGGCCGAGGACCAGGTACGCTCCTTTGTCGAGCGCACTCAGTTGCCGTTCCTCGCCTCGCCGATGGGCAAGGGCGTGATCGACGACAATCACCCGTTGTCAGTTGGCGCTGCGCGCAGTCATGCCTTGAAAGAGGCGGACGTGATCTTCCTGATGGGTGCCCGGCTCAACTGGATAATGCATTTTGGATCCAAGCCCCGCTTCAAGGAAGGCGTCAAGATCATCCAGCTCGACATCGCCCATGAGGCGATCGGCAACAATCAGCCGACAGAAGTACCGCTGGTCGGCGACGGCACAGCAATCACCGGACAGCTCAACAAGGCGCTGGAAAATCGTCAGTGGTTTTACCCG
>JAPKDN010000205.1 GCA_028822575.1 Alphaproteobacteria bacterium
GCGGTGGCGTAAATGCCAAGCTCGCGTTTGAATGCCGTGGTGTTGACGTTGGCGATATTATTCGCCACGAGGGCCATTTCACGACGCAGCGCGGTTTGTCGCGATAGACCTATATAGATCGAATTTTCCATCTCTCGGCTTCCCATGCCTGTTTGTGTCGCCTTGACGGCTTGACTACGTTGGTTAATACGCACATCGCATGCCATGAAAAGAGTGTTCTTAAACAACGTTTTAGGAGATAGTAGTGCGCGCTTCCATGATTAAGCTCACTCGGAAATCGCTGATATGGGCAGTTTCTGCCGGTCAATTTTGCCGCGATATTGGTGCTGATCACGGTCGATGCAACTCAATATGCAGCGGTGAGCCTAATCTGATATACTCCATGTCGCGGGACTCTTTCGAAAATGGCGCAAATCCTGTAGAATTAAATGGAAGGTATAGGGTTTGCAGTCTCAGTTCCCTAGACCCGTGAATAATGGTCTGCAGGGCCGGGGTGGTGGATGGTCCACCAATCCCAATCATGATCTAATGTTGGAAGGCTCTAATGGCCGAGGAAGGCGATAATCTAGGCGACGGCATGGATGAGGGCCAGGGCGGTGGATCTAGTCGCCTTGGTGGCAAGAAGATCGTCCTCTTCATCGTGTTGCCCCTGCTATTGTTGATCGGCGCTGGTGTCGGTGTCACGGTCATGTTGGGTGTATTAAGCGAGCCGCCGCCGGTCGAGACGAAAGCTGGAGCCCCGCAACCCGTCGAACCGGAACAGCCGGTTCAGGCGATATTCTTCGAGGTTCCGGATCTGATCGTTAACTTGAATACTGATATTCGGAAATCCACATTCCTTAAGATCAAGATTTCGCTGGAGATCGCCGACCCGGCGGACACCGACAGGATTAACCAAATGTTGCCCAGAATCGTTGATAATTTTCAGGTCTATCTGCGGGAATTGCGGATACAGGATTTGCAAGGGTCGGCGGGCATGTACCGATTGCGAGAGGAACTGCTACGGCGTGTGAACATTGCGGTTCGCCCAGCCCGGGTTAAGGACGTTTTGTTCAAGGAAATGCTCGTACAGTAGGGTGAGGGACGATGGCTACCGACGAAGATGCGCTCGCGGCTGAATGGGAGTCGGTGAATGACGGCGGCGACGACGACGACGACGACGACGATGATGTCGGCAATGCCCGCGTTCTAAATCAGGATGAAATAGATAGTCTGCTTGGTGTCGATGAGTCGACTGGCGGTGATGCCAAAACCACCGGGATACAAGCAATTGTTAACTCGGCTTTGGTTTCGTATGAGCGGTTGCCGATGCTCGAGGTGGTTTTCGACCGTCTTGTTCGAATGATGTCCACTAGTTTGCGGAACTTTACCTCGGATAATGTCGAGGTATCGCTGGACAACATCACCTCGATCCGCTTTGGAGACTATCTAAATTCCATCCCCTTACCGGCGATGATGAGCGTCTTCAAGGCCGAGGAATGGGATAATTATGGGCTGGCCGTCGTCGACTCCGCGCTCATTTATTCCATCGTTGATGTGTTGCTTGGTGGCCGGCGAGGTACGGCGGCGATGCGTATTGAAGGCCGTCCATACACGACCATCGAACGCAATTTGGTCGAGCGCCTGGTCAATGTCGTGCTGAGCGATTTGTCCGCCGCCTTCGATCCACTAAGCCCTGTGACTTTCCGGTTTGATCGACTGGAAACTAACCCTAGATTCGCGACGATCGCCCGGCCGGCAAACGCGGCGGTATTGGCTCGGTTGCGGATCGACATGGAGGATCGTGGTGGACACCTTGAGGTGATGCTGCCCTACGCGACGCTGGAGCCGGTCCGCGAACTGCTGTTGCAGATGTTCATGGGCGAAAAATTTGGTCGTGATTCGATTTGGGAAACCCATTTGGCGAACGAGCTATGGAATACCGAGATCGAACTGGATGCGGTATTGGACCAGGTCGTGCTCCCGTTGAACGACGTAATAAAATGGAAACCTGGAACGCAGATCATGTTGAACGCGCTTCCTAATTCCAACATCGACATGCGATGTGGTGAGGTGCCGCTATTCGTTGGCAATATGGGCCAGAAGGGTGGCAACATGGCGGTGAAGATCGTCAAGAAGTTGCGAAAAATGTGATCCAGGCGATGGGATAAGCCGATGCTTTGGGCTTTGATACTCGATGGTCTGTTGGTGGTGCTTTTGCTGCTGATGATCGGTTATGCGTTCGTTTTGAACCGTCGTCTGTCGACACTGCGCGCCGATCGGACAGGCCTTGAGGTCTTTATCAATCGCTTCAATGACGCGACTGATAAGGCCAACGCCAGTTTGAAAGGTTTACGAGCCGCGGCGGAGAGTAATGTGGCTTTGATCAAGGATGCCGCCGACAAGGCGCAAGCCCTGCGAGATGAGTTGGCATTTCTCGTGGAACGGGCCGACGGCTCGGCGGAGCGTCTCGCCAAGGCCAGCGCGAGGCCCGATACGCCAGCATCGGCGGAGCAAAAAGCTCCAAGGCCCAGCCATAGTGGTGGGGCGGCAAGAGCGGCACGGCCGGTTTCTCGACAGTCCGACCGAGGCCGGTCCATGTTGGATACCCCAAATGACGGCCCAGCCGATGACGCGTCCTCGGAAGCGGAACGGGAATTGTTGAACGCGCTGAGGAGGGCGCGATAGATGGCCTACGATCGCGGTGGTAAGCTGGTGCAACCATCCGGCGAGGATGAGCCTGACCTTGGGCTCGTTGGGCGCACAACGGTGAAAACGTCTGTGGCGATGGTGGGCGTGCCAGCTCGGACGGTAGCCTCGAAACTGGCCCAGAAGTTTCCCTTGACGGCACGCCTGCGCGTCTTGCCGATCATGATATTTTTGGCGGTGCTGTTGCTTTCGATAAAAGTAACGGCACTCTGGGACACACTGCATGGTTCCAACAGCGTGATCTCTCTAGCGACCTATGCTGAGGCTAAACAGGCGCCAACGGTCGGCGCCGGCAGCGCGCCTTTGAAGACAACGCAGGCGAAAAAGACGACAGCACCGGGCGGTATGCCGATTCAGGTCGCGCAGGCAACGAGTCAGAGCAAAACCAGCTCAGGCGAGCAAGACGATGAAAAACCCCTTGATCCCGTGCTTTTCACCCGTTCAGAAATTGAACTGTTGCAAGAACTATCCAAGCGCCGCAAGGAGTTGGACGCGCGTGAGCGAACCGTCATCCAGCGCGAAGGGTTGTTGAATGCTGCAGAGACCCGCATAGAAAGGAAGATAACAGAATTGATGGCTGTGAAGGATGAGATTGAGGCCCTCATAAAGAAATACGAAAAGCAGGAAGAAAAACAGCTTAACGAACTGGTGGCGATCTATGAGAAAATGAAACCGAAGGATGCATCGCGAATTTTCAATGAGCTGGATATTGAAATTCTGTTGCAGATCTTCGACAAGATGAAGGCATCTAAATCTGCGCTAATTCTGGCTAATATGAGCGCGGAACGCGCGAAAGAGATTACGTCTAGGATCGCAGAGCGGCGCGAAATGCCAAAAATCAATTAATACACCTAGTGAAAGAGCCGATGGCTATGTCGAAATACGGTGGAAGATTCTGGTTTGCCGGGCCCATCGCCCGAAGAGGTATTGATAAGTATAGGACGATGGTGAAACACGGTATATGACGGTGGCGCGAGAACTGAAACAGTACGATCAACGGCTTGGGAGCCTTCCGCTGTTTTTGAGCTTGTTTCTGCTATTGCTCGCATTCTTTATTTTCCTGAATTCGATATCGTCCTTTGAAGCCAGGAAAAGCGATCAGGTGATCGCGAGCATTCGAGCTAGTTTTCCAGGCTTTGGCGAGGATGGTGGTGGGCCAGGCCTTCTCGAAGGAGACAGGATCGGGGGCATCGAACAATCGGTTGCGACTAGATTGAATGAAGCATTTTCCTTTTCTTTTCCAAAACTTACCTTGAATGTTGTTGACGAGCTGGAACGCATTTATGTTGATGTTCCCCTGGAACGCCTATTTGTTCCAGGGGCGTCCCAGGCTCGGATAACACTCCAGGTGTTGAGTCGTCGATTGGCAATGGTATTGGCGGATCCAGCGCTGACCTCCAGCCTGGAAGTCCGCATTGTCTTTGGCCACGACGGCGGTGGACGTCTTGCCAAGGACCGATTGACCCTTGAGCGGGCATCCATTGTCATCGACGGGATGATCAAGGCTGGGAGCCCTCGGCGTAATACCTCCGTGGGGCTAGAGCCGGGACATTTGGGGTTCCTGCGCTTCGGCTTTCGGGTAATGAACGGAGCTGATGGCTCAAGGACCGGGGAGGAATGACCATGACATCCGCGTTCCTTCGGGGCCGAGTTGGGTTCGGCAGCGAACAGGTGGACGTGCCAACCCACGAGCGCGGAGCCAAGGGCGGACCGGTCTGGTTGGTGACGTTTGTTGACCTGATTTCCTTGCTGCTAGCGTTTTTTGTTATGATCTATGCCATGTCATCGCCAAGTTCTCCGAAGTGGCAAGTATTCACGGCGGCGATGAAGCCGGCGGAAATCAAGAAGTCGGTAGACACCACAGCCATGCCGCCGACGCAGGTGGCGGCGGAGGCGAATCGACCAGGGCGTGCCGTCGATCTGCGGTACCTGCGACGCATCTTGGAGTCGGGGATGTCTCGGGAGACGACACTGGCGCTTGCGGTATTACGTGAAGACAAGGGAAGGCTAATACTGTCGCTTCCCGGAGATTTGTTTTTCGAGGCCGGATCGGCTTCGGTCTTGAATTCGGGTGATGCCGCGTTGTTCGCCCTTGCGGAGACGTTATCTAATATTGACAACAAGATTGACCTCATTGGTCATACCGATCCACGGCCCATGCAAGGCGGTGGGCCATTCGTCAGTAATTGGGGGCTTTCACTCTCTCGCGCGGCGGCCGTGGCGGATAGTTTGGCTCATGCTGGTTATCGCAAACCCATGACGATCAGGGGGCTTGGCGACGCCCAGTTCGACGATGTCAACTCAAATCTTCCGCTTGCACAGCGATATCGTCGAGCCCGGCGCGTTGACTTAATCATTCATCGCGAACGAGACAGCCGATGAAGCGTCGATGGGATGGAGTTCGGGTGCCGGGTTTCGCGGCGTTACTGCTGACCTGCCTATGGGCCCCCGTTTGGGACGCCAACGCCGCCAAGGTCAGCGCCGAGACTGGCGAAGGCTTTGACCGGCTCCTTTTTGCTTGGCCGTCCCAGGTCGATTATACGGCCCAGCGCTTTGGTAATGAGCTTTTGATCCAGTTTGTGGCCCGCGTTGACGGTAATGTAACGGCCGCCGCCGGCACGCTTGGCGGCTTTATCGCCTCAGCACGACTGGACCCCAGCGGACGAGAGGTCGTGGTGCGGTTAACCGGAAGTCATCGGTTGCGAACCTATCGTGATGGCAACAATGTCGTAATCGATGTGGGCAAAGCGAGTGTGGTCGCGAACCGGCCTGCGGTCAATCCAGCGTCGTCGGGGCGCGCGGACGAAACCTCCAGACCCTCGCCCTCGGTCGAGCCGCGTTTAGTAGTGCGCGTTGGAGAACATCCTACCTATTATCGAGTCGTGTTCGATTGGCCAACCGACACACCTTACAGCGTGACGGAGGCGGACGGGCGTGCGCGCATAACTTTTGGTAATCCCGCGCGAATTGATGGACCGGAGTTGGCCGCTAGTCTTCCCAAGGCATTCGCTAGTTTACGCGCGGGAAAGTCAGTATCTGGGAACGCGGAGGTCGTGATCCCCATTCTGGACGGAATGCGGGTTAGGCACTTCTTGTCAGGCGCAAAGGTGGTTGTTGATCTAATCCAGGATCCGAACGCAAAATCATCTGCGGCTCAAGCGGCGCCGGTGTCGGTTCAAACCGCCTCTAATTCCGCTCCTGAAGAAGCTTCCAAGCCGATCCCTAGGGAAGGGGAAAAGCCTGATTTCAATGCCCAAGTACGCCAGAAGACGGCGACACAGGCGGTTAAATCTGAGCTCGCAAGAAAATTTGGCCTCACGCAAAGTCAAGAACCTGTAAAAAAGATGAGCCCAACCGAGCCCTTGGAGGTGGGAAAAGCGCC
>JAPKDN010000206.1 GCA_028822575.1 Alphaproteobacteria bacterium
GAAATGAGCCGTACTCGACATCTGAATTGCCGACACGATGCGGTTTGATCGCTTTATAGGCGTCACTCTCCAAGGCTTCGTTGGCTTTTCCGATACTTGGGAACTCGGCGACTACATGCATATCAAACGACCGCCCCTCGTGATGAGTCACTGCTGGCGTTCGCACTAAAAAGTGACCACCAAAAGAGGCAAAAACGTCAGCAACTTTAGAGCCGTAGTCAGCCTTAAAATTTTCTTTGTCGGTGAACTTAACAAGCGCAATCAGATAAGCCTTCGTCATTTTTCAATTCCCTTTCCGGATAGTAAACGTTGTAACCGCACAGATGCTTTGTCTACTCGGAATAGCTTTCGGTTGCGTTCCACTTATACTGGCAGCGCGCTCTTCCAATAATATCTATTTGCCGCCCTCAAGGAGGCCTCCTAGGTGTTTTGACTAGCCGCCGATAGGCCGATCAGGGCGCAGAACACCATTGAATCGACCAAATCATCCTCGCGATTCGCGGTGGGCGCCGGCTAGATTGCCGGGTTCGCAATGAGACCCGGTGCATTTAACTGAGGAACCGGTGAAATAAACCGGCCACGTTGCGCCTGGACGGCCCCATGATATAATCGGTCTGAGGCATTTTCGCGCGAGGCAAACACATGAACGACCAACCTGAAATCATGATCGTCAATGGGCCCAACCTAAATATGCTTGGGGCCCGCGAACCGCATATTTACGGCCATGAAACGCTCGCGGACGTCGAGGCAATGTGCAATGATCGGGCAAACCATCTCGGGGTAACTATTGACTTCCGGCAATCCAATTTCGAGGGCGAGTTGGTAACGATGATCCAAAGCGCCCGTGGCACCGCCGCCGGCATCATAATCAACCCCGCCGGATACACCCATACATCGGTCGCGATACTAGACGCGCTAAAACTGACCGAGTTGCCGGTGATCGAACTTCATCTCTCGAACCCACATACCCGCGAAGATTTTCGTCACCGCTCTTTCGTGTCAGCAACGGCCCGCGGTATCATCTGTGGACTCGGCGCGCACGGTTATGCCCTGGCCGTGGAAGCGATGGCGCAAATCGTAGAAGCCGGGTGATCAAGGCAGGTGAGGAGGCATCAAGTGGCTCAAGACGTCGATAGTGATTTAATACGCAAACTCGCGAGCCTGCTTGAGGAAACTGGTCTTGGAGAGATCGAATACGCCACCGATGACTGGAAAATTCGTATTGCGCGACCGCCCTTAACCACCGTCGCCTCCGTGATCACGCCGGCAGTCACCGCGACGGCGATATCCCAACCGAGCGTCGAGGCGAGACCAGCTGCGGACAATCCAGCCGCCTTGAAATCGCCGATGGTGGGAACCGCATACCTAACCCCTGACCCGCAATCTGCGGCCTATGTCTCCGTTGGGTCCCATGTTGACGAGGGAGACACAGTGATGATCATCGAGGCGATGAAGGTCATGAACGCGATCCAGGCCCATCGGTCGGGCACAGTGGCGGAAATCCTTATTAACGGCGGTCAACCAATTGAGTTTGGCCAAGTTCTGATGGTGATCGAATGACCAGGCCCTGGCGCGGTGCGGGTAACATGGAGCTGGCGGGCCGCCAGTTGCCCGTCTAGCGATGTTCGAGAAAGTCCTGATCGCCAATCGCGGTGACATCGCGCTTAGAATTCATCGTGCCTGTCGCGAGATGGGCATCAAGACCGTCGCGGTCCACTCAACCGCCGATGCTGGCGCCATGCATGTTCGGCTCGCCGACGAGAGCGTGTGTATCGGCCCCCCGCCCTCCCGCGATAGTTACCTGAACATACCGGCGATTCTTTCCGCCGCGATGATAACCGGCGCCGACGCGATTCATCCCGGCGTCGGCTTTCTTTCTGAGAATGCCGGTTTTGCGGAGATTGTCGAAGCCCATGGCTTCACCTTCATTGGACCGAAGCCGGATCATATCCGCATCATGGGTGACAAGATCGCCGCTAAGCGCGCCGCAATCGAGCTTGGCATCCCCTGCGTTCCCGGCTCCGAAGGAGCGGTTTTGTCGACCGACGAGGCCACCGGGGTCGCCCAATCAATCGGCTTTCCAGTAATCATCAAGGCGGCGGCTGGCGGCGGTGGCCGCGGCATGAAGGTTGCGCTCTCGGCCGACGAGCTCAGCCAGGCAATCTCGATGGCGCAGACCGAGGCGGAAGCCGCGTTTGGCTCTGGCGAAGTATACATTGAGCGTTATCTTAGCAAACCTCGCCATATTGAGGTTCAGATCCTGGGTGACAGTCTTGGCAATGTCGTGCATCTCGGTGAACGAGACTGTTCACTCCAGCGTCGCCATCAAAAAATCCTGGAAGAAACCCCATCGCCCGCTCTGAACTCAGAATCCCGCGCAGAAATTTGCGAAATCGCCGCGAGCGCGATGCGGAAATTCGGCTATGAAAGCCTGGGAACCATCGAATTTCTTTACGAGGATGGCGCGTTCTTTTTCATTGAGATGAACACCCGATTGCAAGTCGAGCATCCAATCACCGAGATGGTAACCGGTATCGATCTGGTCCGCGAACAGATCCAGGTCGCTTCAGGGGCGGTACTTAGCTTTGATCAGGAGCGTGTGACGTTCAACGGGCACTCAATCGAGTGTAGGATCAATGCCGAGGACCCCAGGACCTTTCGCCCGTCACCAGGCCGCATTTCAGATTATCACTCGCCGGGAGGTCTTGGCGTACGTGTCGACTCGGCGCTCTATGCTGGGTACGAGGTGCCGCCTCACTATGACAGCCTAGTGGCGAAGCTTGTCGTGCATGGTGCGAACCGCAACGAGTGCCTGCTTCGGCTTCGTCGTGCCTTGGATGAATTCGTCATCGGTGGTATCGATACGACCGTGCCCTTACATCAGGAGCTGACGCAGGTTCCCGATTTCATCAACGGCGACTACGATATTCATTGGCTTGAGAAGGTGTTCCTCGTGCCTTGAACGACACGCTGGCGCGGACGGCATTCGGTTCGGGAAGCGGCTGGGAGTGATGGAAATAAATCCAGAAATGTTGCTTAAGGCCTATGCTATCGGGGTGTTCCCTATGGCAGAAAGCCACGACGACCCCAGGATGTTATTCATCGATCCAGATACGCGAGGCGTTGTTTCCCTCACCCACCCTCATATCCCCAGAAGCCTTCGCAAGGTTGTTCGCCGGGCCCCCTATGAGATCCGCTGCGACACCGCGTTCGAAGCGGTTCTGGATGGGTGCGCCGCGCTGACCGAAGACCGTCAGGACACCTGGATCAATCCGGAAATTCGTCACCTGTACCTTGAATTGGCCGCGCTCGGGCGTTGTCATAGCGTCGAAGTCTGGTCCGGCGAGACACTAGTGGGCGGGCTCTATGGGGTGGCGTTGGGGGGCGCATTTTTTGGAGAAAGCATGTTCAGTCGGGTCACTAACGCCAGCAAGATAGCCATGGTTCATTTGATCGCGCGCCTGCGGACCGGTGGTTTTAGTCTTTTGGATTGTCAGTTCATCACAGATCATTTGCGCCAATTTGGCGCCCATGAAATTTCGCGCGACGCCTACCACACATGCCTCGAGGACGCGCTTAGCCGGCCAGCAAAATTCTATTCCTTGCCCGATGACGGCGCGGTGCTTGAGGCCTTGCTGCAGTCGAGCAACCAGACATCGTAAACCGCGTGTTCAAGCGCGTTTAGCGCTGGGCTAGACGCGAACATCCAACCCGAGAACAACGCCACCAAAGGCTCGCCAGGCTTTTGATCGGAAATTTCAAGATATGCCGCGCTTTCGGGGGGTTCGGTCGGCGGGCGCTTTCTGCAGGCTCGAACCGTGATACGCAAAGTCCCATAGGCCCGGATGTCATCCACCGCAACCGCAAGATTCGAAACGCGCGCCGTGATCTTATCCAAGCCCTGGAGAACTGCCGTCGGCATGATCAACCAAGGATCAGAACGCCGAAGCACATTTTGCGCCTCCGCACTCCCCGAAGACAGCATCATCGGGATCAACACATACAGAGTTCGGGCAAAACTGCTCAAACCATGACCTGCGAATATATCGGTGAATTGTGACATCCGAGTTTTACTTGGGCTCACCGCCAGCCTTTTCAACCGAGAATATGAAGCGACCGAGAAGCTGGACGATATCAAACGAATCCTGGGTGTACTCAATATTCCCGCCCGGCTCGATCATATCGGGGGACCCGCCCGGAACGAGCTCTATATAATTGCCACCCAACAATCCCTCGCTGGCGATCGCGGCGGTAGAATCCACGGTGAAGATATAACCCTCGTCGACGGTCATGGTTACAACGGCACGAAAGCTCGCCGGATCAAGCTCTAGCGCGGTGACCGAGCCGATCGAAATGCCGCTGACCCTTATATCGCTGCCGACCTTAACACCGCCGATTTTGTTAAAATAGGCGGTGATCTCATAACCGGTGCTCGCACGCAGGCTGGCCACGCTATAAGCTAGGACGATGAACATCGCCGCGACGACGAGAACAACCGCCCCCATCAATGTTTCGATTATATTACGTTGCATGGCCGTCGCCCCCCTGCGTTGGGACCAAATCGCGGATCCGATGGACCCGTCAAGCCAAGCTGATCAAGCGGGAGTCCATGGTTCGTAGTCGCCGGTCGCGTGATCCCGCTTTCCGCCACTAAGAATGTGGCCCGGCGGCCGATACGCGTATCGCGTGCCAGTGAGGTTCGGCAGATGGTTTTTCTGCCACTCATAGCGAGTCTCTTCGCTCTCGCTTGGTATCTTATCAACGCTGTAATGTAGCCAACCATGCCACTCCGGCGGGACCTTCGAGGCCTCAACCATGCCGCTGTAAACCACCCATCGCTTGAGACGCCCGTCGAGGCGCGCGCGCGATTTGTGTTCGTAATAACTATTACCGAATGAATCCAAGCCGACTTGCCGACCATTCATCCACGTGTAAAGAAGCGTTCCGATACTCATCACCGCGATCCCGCTCCCGTTTAACAGAGGGTCGATTATGTCATCCGATCACGGTGACGTCCAGTCATCGAAAGCATCAGCCGGTAACGACTCCCAATACAACGAACAAAAGCCCGCGGGTGATCTTGTTGGCTACCTCCTGCTCGCGATCACGGCATTGTTCTTTGGCTCCGCGCCGACCTTCGCCAAGCTCGCGTTCGATGGGGGAACCGACGCGGTGTCATTGCAAGTGTTCCGTTTTGGTATCACCTTCGCGACCGTTGTTCTGATGGCTCTTGTTCTCCGGCATTTCCCTCGCGTCAAGGGCCGTCACCTGCCTCGGCTTTTGATGCTGACGCTTTGCACTGCGATTTCATCCTATTGCTATATGACCGCCGTACAGCACGTATCAGTCGCAGTCGCCAGTCTGACATTCTTTACCTTCCCCCTCATTGTCGGACCGCTATCGCATATTCTGGGCTTCGACCGGTTGACGCCCCGAAAGCTGCTGGCGATTTGCGTGGCCTTCAGCGGTCTGTGTTTGGTGTTGGGAGGCGACCTCGAGTTGAATTGGCTTGGCGTGTCCCTCGCCTTTGGCGCCAGTATTTCGGTGGCGGTGTCATTCGTGGTTTCCAGGCCACTAACACAAGAACTGCCATCGCTAACGATCACCGCCTTCGCGACCGGTATCCCCTGTGCGCTGTATCTAGCCTATGCGGTCATTGCCTCGGATCTCGCCATACCGACCACGACCGGTGGAGCAGTCGGTGTCCTTGGCAACGCCCTGTGCTATGCGATCGGCCTTGTCTGTCTCTATGGCTCGATCGCGCGTTTGGGCGCACTGAGAACCGCTATTTTGATAAACGCCGAACCGCTGATCAGCGTCGGCGCAGCCTTCCTGGTGCTTGGCCAGGGGATTGTCCCCCTCCAGATGACCGGTTCCGCGATCGTCATTTTCGGGATTTTCTTGATTACCTCCGACCGGTCCAAATCAGCGACCGCATAGAGCCATGGCTGATTGGCAACAGCGTTTTGCCTGTATGTAGCGAAAGCAAGATTGTTACCCACAAAATATATTGCACCCATCGCAAGAGAGCGGCATTATTAACCCTCGATTTCCTGGCCTTGAC
>JAPKDN010000207.1 GCA_028822575.1 Alphaproteobacteria bacterium
CCAGCCAGGGCAGAAGGCTTGCGCCGCCAGCGCTTGGCCAGCTGGAATAGGCGAGGCACCGTCGCCTAACCAGTTCGCCAGGTGTTTACCATTTGCGTCAATTACCCCGGTCACCGCGGTCTGGTAGCGCTTCATCAACGCTCTCAGACCCTCGGGGTTGAGCCGGCTGGAAAGCTAGGTTGAACCGGCCAGATCAATGAACATGACCGTGAGCTGGCGACGTTCGGCTTCGGGTGGGTTGGCTCGTTCTCGCCGACCACGGCGGCGGGTGCTGGGACCCGCGTGTCATGGTGGTCCGAGATTGCTTGTATGAGTCGGGGCTTGGGGCCAATCGGCTTCTTTGATGAAGGGGAGGTCCCGAACACCGATCTCGTTATCAATAAACGCTTGCGCATGTCGACTGAGTTCCTGTGTCATCAACTAATGATCTATGCCTTCGGCCATGTGTTTATTTATTCACGGGAGGCTACTTGCGGGAGCCGTGAATGGCTAACGGCAAGCTCCAACCAACGCGGGCCCTTGATCGTTGCGGCTCGGGTTTCCGTTCTTCCGACCTAGAACGGAAGAGATTTACCCGTCAGTTGTTATCGATAGTAGTTATCGGGTACACCGACCCTAACAACCGCCTCCATGATCTCGTGGGTCAATGAATAACTTCATGGACGCTGGATTGGCTAATCGGGAGTGCTGTGGAATGGCGAGCGAATTCAAGACCCGCCTCTATGTCGCGGACGACTTGGCATCCGGGGTGGGTATCGCGCTTGATGGTGACCAAGCGCATTTCTTGCGCAACGTGTTGCGGTCGCGGCCAAGCGACCGGGTTGCGTTGTTCAACGGCCGGGATGGCGAATGGGCCGCCGACATTACGGAAGTGGGCAAACGATTCGCACGCCTGACAGTAGGCGATCAAGCCCGCCCCCAGGCGGTTGAGGCCGATATCTGGCTCGCCTTCGCGCCGATCAAGCGAGCGCGGATCGATTTCATCGCCCAAAAGGCGACTGAGCTTGGCGCCACCGTATTGTGGCCGTTATTCACCCAATTTACTGCGATGGAGCGGGTAAATATTGATCGTCTCAGGGCCAACGCGATTGAGGCGGCCGAGCAATGTGGCCGGCTTACGGTGCCGGAGATACGAGAGCCGATCCGATTCGATCAACTCTTGGATGCCTGGCCTGCGAATCGGAGGCTAATCTGCTGTGACGAGACCGGCGCTGGCGCCCCGATTGTCGAGGCGATCGGGGCGTCCGAGGCAAGCGTCGCGGGATTGCTGATCGGACCAGAAGGCGGCCTTTCCAAGGAGGAACTTGACCGGCTCGATAAAACACCCAATGTTTGCCGCGTTAGCCTAGGTTCTCGGATCCTTCGCGCCGATACGGCGGCACTTGCCGCGTTAGCCTGTTGGCAAGCGGTGGCGGGGGATTGGAGAGCGGGTTGGCCGGACGAAAACCATTAAGTACTCAAGCCTAACATCCTTTTCATTTTCGCGAGATCCAACGCATGTCACGTCCCCCCGATTCCGCGGGCGCCCCGATCGAGAGCAAGGCTCAACTGATCGAGGATCTTGAATCCGCCTGTACCCCGCGCAAGGACTGGCTGATCGGTACCGAGCACGAGAAATTCGCGTTCCGTCTCTCCGATAATACTCGCCTGCCCTATGAAGGGCCGGACGGCATTGGCGAAATTCTTTCTCGGCTGACCCGGTTCGGCTGGGAGCCGATCCAGGAGCAGGGCACGACCATCGCGCTTTCCATGGATGGCTGCGCGATCACGCTGGAACCCGGCGGCCAGTTCGAGCTGTCGGGCGCGCCGTTGGAGACGATCCATCAGACCTGCGATGAGGTACACACGCATCTAGCCCAGTTGAAGGAAATCGGCGACGAGCTCGGTACCGGCATGCTGGGGCTTGGTTTCGACCCGTCCTGGCGCCGGGATCAGGTCTCTTGGATGCCCAAGGGCCGCTACGCGATCATGGATCGTGAGATGCAGCGGGTTGGGAACCTTGGTCTCGACATGATGCTCAGGACCTGCACAGTGCAGACTAATCTCGATTTTGATACCGAAGTGGACATGGTCGAGAAATATCGGATCAGCCTAGCGTTGCAGCCGGTGGCGACCGCGTTGTTTGCCAATTCACCCTTCAAGGAAGGCAAGCCGACCGGATTTCTATCCCTGCGTAGTAATGTCTGGACCGATACGGATCCGTCACGCTGTGGCATGCTGCCGTTTGTTTTCGATCAGGGTTATGGCTTTGAACGCCATGTCGAATACATCCTCGATGTGCCTATGTACTTTGTCTATCGCGATGGCATTTATCACGACGTCGCCGGCAAGAGTTTCCGGGATTTTATGGTTGGCAAGCTGGAAGGTTTCGAGGGTGAGATCCCGCATATGGGCGACTGGACCGACCATATGACCACCAATTTTCCAGAGGTTCGCCTCAAGAAATATCTGGAAATGCGTGGCACGGATGGCGGACCTTGGCGTAATCTTTGCGCACTGCCGGCCTATTGGGTCGGGCTGCTCTATGATTCAGATGCCCAGGCCGCCGCCTGGGACATGATCAAGGATTGGAGCATCGAGGAGCAGGCCAAGATGCGCGATGACGTGCCTGCCCATGGTCTTAAGACTATTTTCCGGGGGCGCACGGTTCAGGATCTGGCCAAGCAGTCTCTGGAAATCGCTAATGCAGGTCTGAAAAGCCGGGCTCGCAAGGACGCCGCCGGAAATGATGAATCCGGGTTCCTGGATACCCTGAGATCAATCGCTGAAAGCGGTCGAACCCCGGCCGAGGAGTTGCTGGAAGCTTACGAGACGCGTTGGGCTGGTAAGGTCGATCCGGTCTACGAAGAGATGCGCTACTGACCGCCGAGTCACACGGTGGATCTGGCGGTCGCGGCACCAGCGGCCCGGCCTTGCCGATCGCGCTTTCCATAGCGGGGTTTTTTTGCATCTCGGTGATGGACGCGGTGATTAAGGAGTTGTCTGGCACTTTCGGCGGGATGCAGCTGGTTTTCTTTCGCTCATCGTTTGGGCTGATACCAGTGGTGTTCATGGTGATGATGGCCGGCGGGTTTTCGATCCTCGTAACCCGGCGCCCGTTGCTTCAGGCGGTTCGTTCGATCCTGGCGACGGTAACGACCTTTCTGTTCTTCACATCGCTCCGATATCTACCGCTTGGCGAGGCGGTTGCCTTGGCCTTCGCGGCGCCGATCTTTTTGACGGTCCTGGCGGGGCCGGTCTTGGGTGAAATGGTCGGACCCAGGCGCTGGATCGCGGTACTGGTCGGGTTTGTTGGCGTGCTGACAATCCTGCGCCCGGGCAGTGAAACTTTCTCCCCCTATGCGCTTCTCCCGCTGTCGGCGGCGGTCGCGTTTTCGTTGACTATGCTGCTGGGGCGCAAGCTTGCTTTGACTGATAACAGCACGTCGATCGTCTTTTACACGTCACTGGGTGGCGTGCTGGCGAGCGGTGTAATGATACCGATGGATTGGACGCCGCCGACCATGGATCATCTTCCCTGGCTGGTGCTGATCGGGCTGCTCGGTGGGTTCGGGCAGATGCTAATCATTCAGGCCTTCAGGCACGCCGAAGCCTCAATGCTGGCGCCGTTCGAGTATTCCAGTATCATCTGGGCGATCCTGTTCGGATATCTGTTTTGGTCCGAAGTGCCGGATGACCTCACCTTGGTGGGTGCCGCCATTGTTGTCGGTGCGGGGGTGTATATCGCACAGCGGGAATCGCGGGCGCGGTGGTTGGAGGAGTGAGGCAGTATCAACACTGTTGCCCCAGTTTTTCCACGCGGATGAAGGCGGAAGCTCTTTTCGTTTCTTGGAATACGATCGCAAACCTCATGAATTGATTTGATCGTGTCTGACGACCAAAAATCCAGCTCCGCTAAACCTCGGTCCCCCCTACCGTCACACCGCGCATCTTAACTGTCGGTTGGCCGACCCCGACAGGGACGCCTTGACCATCCTTGCCGCAAGTGCCGATGCCCTCGTCGAGCTTCATGTCGGTGCCGATCATCGAGATCTTGTTCATCGCGTCGGGGCCGTTGCCAATCAGGGTCGCACCCTTGACTGGGTGGGTGACCTTTCCATCCTCGATCATATAGGCCTCGCTGGCCGAGAAGACGAACTTGCCCGAGACGATGTCCACCTGACCACCAGAGAAATTGACCGCGTAAAGGCCCTTCTTGGTAGAGCGGATGATCTCCTCCGGGTCATGCTCGCCGGCAGTCATGTAGGTATTGGTCATGCGCGGCATGGGGTGATGGGCATAGCTTTGACGGCGGCCATTGCCGGTCGGTGCCACGCCCATCAGTCGGGCGTTTTGCCGGTCCTGCATATACCCGACAAGAATACCGTCCTCGATCAGCACATTGCGAGCCGACGGCGTGCCTTCGTCGTCGACGGTAATCGAGCCGCGGCGGTCAGCGATGGTGCCGTCATCGACGACGGTTACGCCCTTGGAGGCAACCCGCTGGCCGACCATATCGGTGAAAGTCGATGTTTTCTTGCGGTTGAAATCACCCTCCAGGCCATGGCCCACCGCCTCGTGCAACATCACGCCGGGCCAACCCGGGCCGAGCACTACTTCCATTTCGCCGGCTGGTGCAGGGACCGCGTCGAGATTAACCAAAGCGATACGCAGCGCCTCGTCGACCTGGGCTTGCCAGTTCTCGGGGTCGATATATCGATCATAGCCGAGCCGACCGCCAACGCCGGTCCCGCCACTTTCCATGCGGTCACCATCGCCAACGACCACCGAGACATTAAGCCGCACCAGTGGGCGAATATCAGCGACCCGCTCACCGCCGGCGCGCAAGATCTGAACGGCCTGCCAAGAGCCGGCCAGCGAGGCCGAAACCTGGCGGATACGCGCATCCTTTGCCCGGGCATAGGCGTCAATCTCCTGCAGAAGTTTTACCTTGGCCTCAAAATCCATGCCAGGGATCGGGTTCTCGTCCGTATAGAGCGCGCGGTTGGTGCGTGCTGGGCCATTGGCCTGGGTGCCGCCCTGAGCGCCCTGGACCGCCTTTACTGTTTCGCCGGCGCGCCGGATTGCGTCCTCGGAAAGATCGGCCGCGTGGGCGTAGCCGCGAGCCTCATCGACGATGGCGCGCAAGCCAAAGCCCTGGGTAGTATCAAAAGACGCGACCTTCAGCCGGCCATCGTCGAAAGCGAAGCTCTCGGATTGGCGATATTCCAGGAAAAGCTCCCCGTCATCTGCGCCGGCGAGCGCGTCATCGACGATCCGCCCGACTTTTTCGCGGTCGAGGCCAGCGCGGCCATAGAAGAGCTCGTCGGTGGTGCCTAGGTCGGTCATGCCTAATTCCTTAAGTGACACCGCCATCCAGGGCGGCCGCGTGATATAAACCAACTGTTCGGATAGCATATGGGGTGAACACTGTGGAAGTCAGCATCAGTTTGTCATATAATGCTCTACATGGGTCGTTGAGAAGGATTGGCGCGACTTTCTGCCGCGAAAATCCGTCTTGTGAGTGTCGCGACCGAAGGGTAAGGTCTTTATAAGCGCGGCGGAAGCCGTTAATGGCGCGTGTTCAGTGTTTCCCTTGGGGACGTGGGGCGCCGCGCGGGACGGGATCATGAGAGCTATCGAGATGGAAAAACTCAGACATTTCGTTGCGGATGCCAGCAAGGCCTTTGGGCTAGTGCTGACATTCCTTATCGTATCGGCATCGGGTGCCATGGCATCCCTGGCGACGCCATGGCAGCTGGGGGTTCAAGACCCCGTTAGCCCGGTCGCGGTGCGCATTCACGCCTTTCACGATTATTTGCTGGTTCTGATCGTCTTGATCACGGTCTTTGTGCTGGGGCTAATGGTTTATGTGTGCGTCAGGTTCAAAGCTTCCAATAATCCAAATCCGTCGCGGACGACCCACAATACGTTGATCGAGATCCTGTGGACGGCAGTTCCAGTCCTCATCTTGGTCGTCGTTGCAGTGCCGTCCTTCAAGACCCTCTATTACGGTGACACGACACCCAACCCGGACATGACCATCAAGGTCACGGCCAATCAGTGGTACTGGACCTACG
>JAPKDN010000208.1 GCA_028822575.1 Alphaproteobacteria bacterium
ACCCCTTCCTTGGTGGCTCGACTGGCATCGGTTGGGTAAACAAGACCCGGAGCCACGGTGTTGACGCGAATCCCCAACGGGCCAAGCTCGACCGCGAGATTTCGGCTGAATCCAATCAACGCGGCCTTCGCGGTCGTGTAGTCGTGATAGGGAATGCTGGGTCGGGCAACTAAATCGGTCGCGATGTTGATGATGGAGCCTTCGGCGCGGGAGAGCATGTTTGGCAGGACCGCTTGGATCAGACCGTGGGCGGCTTTGACGGCGCCGTCGATCTGGCGTTGGTAGTCGGACCACTCCAATTCCCAATGCATCTTTCGGGTCTCTGGGTCGAATGAATAGGGATGAAAGGCGTTGTTCACCAATACGTCGATCTTGCCGAATTCCCCGAGGACCGCCTCGACAAGACAATCCACGGCTTTCCGGTCGGTGACATCGGCTTGAAAGGCGAGGGCGGCTCCCCCGTCCGCCTCGCAGGCCGACACGGTCGTATCGACGGCTTCCCTGTTCTTTAGATAGTTGACCGCGACGGCGGCGCCCTCGGCCGCGAAGGCTTTCGCGATCGCGGCGCCGATGCCTCTGCTGGCGCCGGTGACGAGGATCGTTTTGTTTTGGAAATTCACGACGCCTACTCGGGAAGCAGATCGGGTTTGATAACTTGGTTCATATCGAGCTTCGACTTGATCAGCCCGAGTTCCCGGAATGTGTCGGCGCCTTTTTGAAGCAGATCAACATCGAAGTGGCCGAGGCCTTTCATGGCGGTAGTCGCAGATTGAGCCGAGATATTGCGAATCTTGATGATCTCAAGATTTACGCCTTCATTGCGCCCGTTAATCGACCGGGTGATTGCGATTTTCGCCGCTTCCTCGGGCTCGGCGATCATCCAGGCGGCACTATCGCGATAGGCGGCCAGGAAACGTCGGAGCAACGGCTTATTGGCTTGGTAGTAAGCCCGCGTGACGACGAACATGTCACTCGGCACATTGAGGCTGTCCTTGACGTTGATCACGTTGACATCGCCCAAGCCCTTGAGTTTGCCAACATATAGGCCGGTGTCGGTGGCGGCCGTTGCGTCGACCTGACCCTGGATGACGGGCGCGAAGTTCAAAAGTCCGGTGACCCGGATGGTGACATCCGCTTCGGTCAGGCCAACCTGATGCAGCAGCACTTGCAAGTTCTGCCGCGTGCCGCTCGAAAGGCTGTAAACACCGATGGTCTTGCCCTTCAAGTCCGCCGGTTTCGCGATACCCCTGCCTTTGGGCGCTACCACGTTGAAGACGTTCTGTGGGTAAATGTTGTAGATCGCCACGAGGTCCTCGCCCTTGTCGAGCGCCTGATAGAATGACGCAGGGTCGGTGAACGCGACTTCCGCAGCCCCGGACAGCATATTGGTTATGGCCGAACCGCCGCCCGCGCCGGGCACGTAGCCGAGCTCGATGCTATGGGCCTTGAAGAAACCCTTGTCGGGCTCGGCGAGCAAATTGGTTATTTCGCTGATCGGTTTGCTCCAGCCGGCAACGGATACCTTGTCGAGGGCCTGGGCGCCGGCTGGTGCCTGAATTATGGCGATGGTCGCCAGTAGGGTGCAGAGAGTTCTCAAGATCATAGCGTATTTCCTCAAGTGCGACCGCGAAGCAGCCATTTTTCCAATAGAATTGTCAGTTGATAGAACACCAACCCCATCACCGTGATGATGATGAACAGGGCGAACATCAGCGTTGTGTCCATCATCCCCTGTGCGGCGATGATGCTGGCGCCAAGACCGCGACTTCCGCCGATGAACTCACCCACGACGGCGCCAACCAGAGCCAGCACGATCGCGACGCGCACTCCGGCCATGATGACCGGTAGACCCGTGGGTATTTTAAGGCGCAGCAAGGTTTGCACCCGCGTTGCGCCGAGCATGCGAAACAGATCGCGCTTTTCCGGCGTCGCCGATTGCAAACCCGTAAGCGTGTTTTCCAACAGCGGAAAGAAGCAGATCAACGCGGTGATGATCACCGTCGACGTCATGCCAAAGCCGAACCAAATGATGAAAATTGGTCCCAAAGCCAATTTAGGTACGACCTGCGAGGCGAGAACATAGGGCCAAATGAGATGGCGCAAGGGTGTGAACTCGCCAAGCACGACACCAATCACGAAGCCGACCGCGCAGCCCACTGAAAAGCCGAGAGCTGTCTCGACCCCCGTCACCCAGATGTGTGGCCAGAGAAAACCGTCGGTCAAACCACTCCACAGAACCCCAAAAACTGCTGTTGGCGCCGGAACTACTAACGCCGAGATACCTGTCGTGCGGGTCCCGACCTCCCATACGGCGACGATTATCGCGAAGAGACTGATCGAGAGTAATCGCGCGCGCATCACGCCGCTTCCGATGCCGGCGTAGCCATGGCCGTCCGAATTTTACGGCAGGTGGCGTTGAAATCTGGATCATAACGCGTATCGGCGTTGCGGTGCCCCGTCAGCTTGATGGGTGTCGTGATAGACATCGCGCCGTCCTCCATGACCGCGACGTGGTCACTTAGGTAAACTGCCTCAGCGATGTCGTGGGTAACGAACAGAACCGTTGAGTTTCGGAGTTTGGTTAGGCGAAGGAGGTCATCCTGTAATTCTTCTCGGGTGATGGCATCCAGCGCAGCGAAAGGTTCGTCCATGAGCAGCGCGGGAGGCGAGGTCACGAGCGCCCGGGCGAGAGCGGCGCGACTTTGTTGCCCGCCAGAGAGTTGTCGGGGATAACGGACGGCATGCTGGTCTATACCCACGCGTTCTAGAAGCTCCATTGCCAACTCGCGGTCGGTCCGGGTCACGCCGCGGGCAAGAGAGATGGGCAGAAGGACATTTTCCAGAACCGTCAACCATTCCAACAACGATGGTGTTTGAAACACAAACCCAACATGACGAGACGGCGCGTCAACCAGGACTCCACCGATATGAACGGCGCCAGAGGTTGGGGATAACAAACCGGCGGCGAGCTTTAGAAGTGTGGTTTTCCCGCAACCGCTGCGGCCGACCAGGCTGTGGAATTCCCCCGTCGGTATGATCCAATCGACATCTCGCACGACCGGCGGGGCGTCGCCATAGGTATAGCTCGCCCGTTCCATCGTGATGAAGGGAGCGTCAATCGGCATAGGGCGCCAATCCGTCCGCGGCTGCAACGGCACGACCTTCCATCTCGGTGATCCGGACCAGGTCAAGCAGGTTGAAACGGCCATCGTGGTGCCAGCCGGCTTCTGGCGCCGTCATATCGCCGAGCGCGGAAACCCGGGTGACGCCGACATCTCCAAGCGCGGCGGCAAGCGCGAAGAAATCCTTCGGAGGCGCCGCGAGGCCGACGGTCTGAAGAAACACCCTGTAGGGCATGACGAGATCTGGGACTTTCGCCAAGGAGTCAATGGCGACAACGCGGATTGCCCGGTTGAGACTACTCGGACGGAAGGATGCGTCATTGCCCTGGAACGCAACGCTCCAAGCGCCGGCCGTGTCTCCGACGATCCGGCCCCCTGGAATCATTTCCTCGGCGCTTCGCCACGAGGCGACACTGCTTGTTTCTGCCAGGGTCATCGGCCCTCGAGGAAATTTCCTTTCGTATGCTGCAAGCTCGGCCGCGACATAGCCGGAGAATTTTTCCGGCGGTATCGCGCCGTCCCTCTCGACGAAAACGACATGCGGCGCGAAGCAGCCCTGCTGGTTATATCGGACAACGTCATAGGCCACCAAACGAGCGGTGGCGGAAGCCTTGGCGGGGTCGAGCGCAACGGCAGATACCATGGCAAAACTGACTTTATGTCCATAGGCAAGGAACCGCGTCGTAATAGGCACTCGGCTCTGGATGGCCGCGAGAGACTCGTTGCGCCCGAACCCGAGCACCAAGTCCGCCTGGTTCAATAATGTGCTTTCTGGCTCCGCCTCGCCACCTTTCCACCAGACGATCGCGAGGCAGTCGGCCAAGTCTGGCTCCACCTCGGCGAGCAAATGGGCGAACCAACCAGCGAACATCGGCTCCGCGCTTGGGACCTTGCCGATATTTCCAGCCTTCACCAACAATCCGCAGACAAGACTCCAAAGCGGAAGGCCCGGCACGTTTCCAGCCCAAATATGCGCCAATAAAGCAGGCCCATTAGCCTTTCCGTAGCCGCCCTTCGGCAGTGCTTGAAACCCGTCGAGGATCGCGGGGTTGGGGAAGTCCTCGGTCAAGAACCGTAACAACTCCGGTTTTCTAAATGTCTTCAGATATCCGGTGAGACCTAGCCTCACCATTTCCCGATCAAACCCCGTGATGATGGGAAGCTGTTCCTCCATCTTGCGTCGGTACGGGTCCTGGCGATCCAGTAACCGCTCAATCGTTCGATCAATCGCATCGACAATGCGCGCGACCGGAAAGGTTTTTAGCCGCTCACGCGCCTTACCGCACACATGAGCTGAGAGCGCTTCGATTTCCCCCTTGCCGAGCACCGGCAGCAAAACCGTCAACCTGGAGCCGGCTCGGTCGAACCTACACTCTTCCCACTGTAGAGTGTCGGCATCGAGGCCAGGGAGATATCCCGCGCGTTCGGCCATGGTTTTCAGGACGCCCCAGCGGTTTTCAGAAATTCGTCCATCGCCATGGAACAGCCTTGGGCCTCCGCCCCCTCCGCGCGCCCCAACAACAAAAAACCATCATCGGTCTCGATCCCGGCATCCTCGGTCAGAATGGTCGTCACGATGTTGAAATGCGCTAGATCGGTATGGGCCAGCACGCCGACGTCCCCTTTGGGCAAACTCACGCCCGTCAGCGGGTTCACGATGCGGGTTCTGATCCAATGCGGGCCTGATTTGACCGACGGGCAAACGGCGTTGCCGTTATCGTAAAACTGAGTGCTCAACTCCGTCATGCCGTACATGTTGATACAGAGGGCGCGCGGCACGCCGAAGGTCTGGCTGAGCGCGTCATAGAACTCATCGAGATCCAATACGCGGGATTGCCCCTTGAAGCCGCCAGTATCAAGTATGCGGCTGCCGGCGGGAAGCTGCGCAGTCCGACCCAGGCGTTGCATTTCGTCGAGAGCATGGACAAGGCTGAAACTGGCGCCAAGCAAGGCATAGGGCTTTCCCGTCGCCTCGGCTTGGGCCAAATCATACTCAAGTCGCGAGAAATCGATGCCGCTCTCGCCAATCAAATGCGCGCTTCCGGGCGTTCCAAACGTCTCGACCGCCAGATTGAGATAGTGCGCGAGGGAGGAGTTTGGCATCACCTCCACCGTAGGGAACAGGATACCCATGTCTATTTTCGCATGGCCGTTCATGAAACGCTCGGCGAAATTTCGACGCATCGAGGCATCATAGACGGTGAGCGTTGGGTGGTAGCTTTTCCCTCGAAGTCCGCCTTGCGTCGTACCGCTGGTCATGAAGGTCGCAACGGTGCGGTTAACCTCACGGCAACTCAGATCAAGATTTTTAAAAGCGTTAATGGGAACTGGCGGGATGTCGCTCCAGTGTTTGACCGTGCGCGGTGTCTTGGCCCGAGCCCGCGCGAACTTGTTGAAGGGGCTATTGTTTTTGAACTGATAGGCGAAGAGGCGAAGCGCCTTTGTATTGAAGGAATCGTCGTCGACTAAATCGGACGCGATAAACTCCAAAAGCTCCGAGACGATTTGCTCTTCGGTCATCTGCTCGTTCCAAAGTCGGAACCGGGGCAAGCTTTGAAGGCGACAGTTGGAGTGAGCAATTCCCATTCCCTCCGCCGGCATAACCCGGTTCAGGTTCAAAGGGTCATCGCACCGGCGCTTATGCGCGAAAACCAATCAGGCCGTGAAATCAGGTTCTGATCGTCTTCGCCAACACCTATCGATATCTCAGCCTCTGAGGCGAGGCTCCCCGCGGTTAGCGACAGAGAATTAGCCTTACGAACCTTGAGCGTCAAGATATCCCTGGAGGTGCCGGCGAATTAAGGTGCTCGCGGCGCCGCCTGCTGCAAGATTCTTTTCTATCGGCTATGGAAGGCTATTGGGCTGAAATCACGCCGGTACAAAGGCCGCGG
>JAPKDN010000209.1 GCA_028822575.1 Alphaproteobacteria bacterium
TGCCGGTCCGCTTGACCGTGTCGCCTTCCTTGATGTCCCGGTCATCGCCAAAAATGACTATACCGACATTGTCACTTTCGAGGTTCAGCGTCATGCCCTGGATGCCGCCCGGAAACTCGACCATCTCCCCAGCCTGAACCTGGTCAAGACCGTAAACGCGGGCGATGCCGTCACCAACGGACAACACCTTACCGACCTCGGCGACCTCAGCCTCCGAGCCAAAGTTGGCGATCTGATCCTTCAAGATCGAGGAGATCTCGGCGGCGCGGATATCCATCAGCCTACACCCTTCATGGCAAATTGTAGCCGTTGTAGCTTGGTTTTGATCGAACTGTCGATCATGCACGATCCCACGCGCACGACCAGGCCACCGATCAGGGAGGGGTCAACAGCGTGATTTACAGCGACCTTTTGGCCGACCGCCTCACGCAGCGCCGCGTTCACGGACCCGATTTGTTTCTTGGTAAGCTCGACGGCGGACGTCACCTCGGCGGCGACCTCACCGCGGCGTCGTGCCAACTCGTCGAGAAAAGCCTTAGTCATGTCTGCGATAGAGAACATCCGACGGTTCATCGCGACGGCGCCAACAAATTTCTGGGTCAGTACGTGCGCGCTACCCTTTTCCAGCACCGCCGCCATTCCCTTGGCCTGATCGTCTCGGCTCATAGCCGGCGAGCGAATTAGTCGTTCAAGATCGGGACTCTCCGCGATCAGCTGACGCAATCGCGTCAGGTCCGCAGCTACATTATCCAGCGCGTTTTCACCCTCGGCCAATTCGTAGAGCGCCGATGCGTAGCGTGCCGCTAAACCTTGCGAATTGGAAGCCACCAGGGACCGCCCCTTACAGATTTCAGAGGTACTACCCCACGTCCCAACCGCCCCTCAATCTTCAAGGACAGCGCGAACGCGACACGCCAAGCACCCCCGCCCGAACGCGGCGATTTCCTAGCATAGACGTTGGGGGGGTGCAAGCGGTCGGGGGCCAGGAATTAATCCCATTCGAATAAGCGAGCCGACCCCAAGCTTTTCCTCTGCAAACAGGCGCCTTCTAAGGAGCTTGGCCCACGCGTCGTAAACCAAGGTAACGTGAAAGCCACGCCATACGCGAGGCCGCGGCTTTTCGACGCGGAACCGATCGTGGCACACTGGCCATTCGGGCCACTCCCAGAGCCGCGACCGTCTACTTCGCCCCTACATAAATCCATAGGGATCGACATCCACGCTTACCCGCGCCGCCGATGGCAGCTTTAGGTTCGCTAACCAATCCCGCACGACCTTTTGCACATTCACCGAACGGCCGGCCTTGAGAAGCAAGCGGCGTCGATGTCGCCCCCGCAAGAGCGAGAGTGGCGCGGGCGCCGGACCAAGCACCTGAACATCCGTGAACCTCGGCGCGGCGTGGGCGAGCATGCGTGCCGCCTCATCAGCTGGTGCCGCGTCCCGGGCGCTCACGACCAGAGCCACCAGGCGGCCGAATGGCGGCATTTCCGCAGCCTCGCGAGCTCTTGCCTCCTCGGCGAGGAAACCGTCACGATCCCAGTCGATCAAGGCACGCATGACTGGGTTCTGAGGCTGGTGGGTCTGCAGAAATACGCTGCCAGGGCGCTCCTCCCGGCCGGCGCGCCCTGCGACCTGATGCAACAATTGATAGGTGCGCTCGGCCGCTCTCAGGTCCCCTCCAACTAATCCAAGATCTGCATCGATCACGCCAACCGTCGTCAACAACGGGAAATGGTGGCCCTTGGCGACAACCTGCGTTCCGATGATGATGTCGACTTCCCCGGCCCGCACCGCGCGCGAGAACTCCGCCGCCGCGCTTGGGCCAGACAAGGTGTCGCTCGAGGCGATCTGGACCCTGGCGTCGGGGAACCGATCGTAAATCTCCTCCGCTAAGCGTTCGACACCCGGCCCGCTCGGCACGAAACTGTCGACGCCGCCGCATTCTCCGCACTCCGACGGGCGCCCGGCCACATAACCGCAATGATGGCATTGCAATCGCTGGCTTAACCGATGCTCCACCAACCAGGCGCTGCAATTCGGGCATTCCAGGCGATGACCGCAGGCACGGCACAAAGTCAAGGGCGCATAACCCCGACGGTTCAAAAACAGCATCGCCTGCTCGCCCCGCCCCAGTGACGCGATGGTGGCACGCACGAGTTCTGGCGCCACCCACCGGCCCCGTTCCGGTCCCTCGCGGCGCATGTCGATGGCAATGACCTTGGGCAGGGACGCTCCGCCGTGCCGGGACCGCAAGGATACAACCTCATAACGGCCGCGCCGCACATTGGTCACGGTCTCCAACGACGGAGTGGCGGAGACAAGTATCACCGGAATGCCGCCCAGTCGCGCCCGGACCACCGCCATGTCGCGGCCCTGATAGGCTACGCCATCATCCTGTTTGTACGCCGCCTCGTGCTCTTCATCGACAATAATCAGGCCGAGGTTCGGAAACGGAAGGAACAGGGACGAGCGAGCGCCGATCAGAACCTGGACCCGACCTTCGACGATCGCCCGCCAGGTACGGCGCCGGCGCGGCGGCGGCAATTCCGAATGCCATTCGGCGGGACGTACTCCAAACCGGGCCTCGAATCGCGAAAGGAAGGGTGCCGACAAGGCGATTTCCGGCACCAGGATTAAGACTTGCCGGCCGTGTCGCAGGGCTTCAGCTACCGCCTCGAAATAGACCTCGGTCTTACCGGCGCCGGTCACCCCATCAATCACCGTGACCGAAAAGGCATCGTCCCGCACCGCCTTGATCAGGAAATCGGCAGCCACGCGCTGATCGCTATCCAGCGCCATCATCCGCGGCGTGTCGGGATCCGGCACCGGCACAGGCGGATCCGCCGGCAACTCCACGGTCGCCAAAACCCCGGCCTTGGCCATCCCCTTCACCACAGAGGCGGTCACGCCAAGCTCTCGCGAGATCTCGGTGCTAGTGCGGGGCGGTCCATCGGCGAGCAGTTCCAGGACCCGACCTCGAGCCGGCGTGGGCCGAAAACCCTCTGGCATTTCCAGTCCGGACCGCGCATAGGCGATGATCGAATCCGCTGGACGCAACGCCGCCGGCACACTTAGCGCCATGCGCAGGACGGAGCCTGGCGGCGCCAAGGTATAGGTCGCGACCCAAGACACGAACTCCAGCACCACTTCTGGAAGCCGGGGGACATCAAAACGGCGAAAAACTTCCCGCAGCTTCGATTCGTCGACACCCCCTTCTCCCTCGCCGACAACCACGCCCGTGACACGGCGGCCGGAGAGTGGAACCTCGACAACATCGCCGGTGGCGAGATCCAAACCTTCATCAATATAGTCATAGGCACCCGCCAGCGGCAGCGGCAGCAACACGGCGACACGGCGCGCCGGTCCGAACAATCCGGGGCCCCGACCCGGCTCTATTGTCGCGGACATCGCGGCGTGCCTGTTCGATCGATCATTCCCAAGTGTGGGTCGCCATTGTCATAGCCGCAACAGGTGGGCCAATATTCCAACGAATCAGCGGGACTCGGCCTAGCCAGCCTTGGGGGTCTGCGTTAGACTTTCGATTGATTCGGATGCATTCCGCATCCCCAAGCAAACGGGACCGCCCATGAAGTTCTTCATCGATACGGCCGATGTCGCGGAAATCGCGGATATGGCCACGACCGGACTGGTCGACGGTGTCACCACCAATCCCTCGTTGATCGCGAAGTCCGGACGCAACATCATCGAGGTCATCGCCGAGATCTGTGACTTGGTTGACGGACCGGTTAGCGCCGAGGTGGCCGCGACGGACTTCCCAACCATGCTCGCGGAGGGGCGCCGGCTCGCCACGATCGCCAAGAATGTGACGGTGAAGGTACCGCTGACCGTCGATGGCTTGAAGACATGCAAGGCGCTTTCCGACGAGGGCACGGACGTGAATGTCACGCTCTGCTTCTCCGCCGCCCAGGCGCTATTGGCAGCCAAGGCCGGAGCTTCGTTCATCTCGCCCTTCGTTGGCAGGCTCGACGATATCGGCGGTGTCGGCATGGATCTGATCGCGGACATCGTCCAGATCTACGCCAATTATGATTTCCCAACCCAGGTGCTGGTCGCCTCCGTGCGGGGACCCCAGCATGTTCTTGAAGCCGCAAAGCTAGGCGCCGACGTGGCGACCTTGCCGCCATCGGTGATCAAGGCGATGTACAATCATCCCCTGACCGACAAAGGGCTGCAGGCGTTTCTGGACGATTGGTCCAAGACTGGCCAATCGATTCTCGGCTCCTGAGGCGGCGAGCATGGCAAAAAAGGGACCCGTCGTGACACCGGGTGGCCGAGGTTCGGCCGCGGCTAACGATGTTCCCTCCAAGTCTCTTTCGGAAGGTGCGGTTCTCGATTACCTGCAACGCCACCCGACCCTGTTAACCGATAACCCCGCGCTCCTCGAGTCATTGGCTCAGTCGTCACGGTTTGATGGTAACGTGGTGGATATGCAGCATATGATGCTGCACCGACTGCGCGAAGAAAATGCCCGGCTGCGCGACGCCCATGTTGCGATCGTCGGAACGACTCGCGACAACCGATCGGCCCAATTACAAGTACACGCTGCAGTCCTGCAGATCCTCTCGGCGCGCAGTTTCGAGAAACTCATCCACACTGTTACGGCGGATCTTCCCTTGGTTCTGGAAGTCGACGCTGTGACAATTTGTCTCGAAGCCGGCGACGTCCCAATTCCCCGGGCCTACGCTTCCGGCCTGCGCTCGCTCCCGGAAGGCGCCATCGACCGGTACCTGGGACAAGGTCGGGAAATGACGCTAGCGGGGGACATCGACGGCGATGACAAGATCTTTGGTGCCGCAAAGGGCCTCGTTCGCAGTCAGGCATTGGCGCGCTTGAACCTGGGTTCTCAAGCACCGAAGGGGTTGTTGGCAATCGGCTCGCGGAATGTCGATACCTTCCACCAAGGGCAGGGGACCGAGTTAATCGGCTTTCTCGCCCACGCCTTGGACACGATCATACAGCAATGGCTGAACCTGCCGAGCTAGTAACCAAATCGGCGGCGCTGGCCGCAGCCCCTGACCTCGCCGAGGCGGTGGCGCGCTGGCACGCGTGGTTGTCCGGCGAGCGGCGCATGGCAGGTCATACCCAGACCGCTTACAGCCGAGACCTGCGAACCTTTCTTATTTTTCTGACGAACCATCTCGACCACCCGCCCAGCCTGGCCGATCTCTGTGAGCTTAAAACCATGGATTTCCGGGCCTATCTCGCCCGCCGGCGCACCAGCGGGCTTTCCGCCACCTCGACCGCGCGAGCGCTTTCGACGATTCGCACCTTCTTTCGCTATCTGGAGCGGCGCCATGGGGTACGTAACCCCGCGATTCGGACGATCAGGACGCCAAAATTGCCACAATCCCTACCCAAGGCCATCAGTATCGAAGACGCAGCCAAAACTCTGGACATGGCCGAGGCCCTCGCCAAGGAGCCTTGGATCGCTGCCCGCGACACGGCGATCCTGTGTCTTCTCTATGGTTGTGGTTTGCGCATCGGCGAGGCACTGGCACTCAACCGCCGGGACGCGCCAAAATCCGACGTGGTTACTATCCTCGGCAAGGGCGGCAAGGAGCGGGTGGTCCCGGTGCTTCCCGTGGTGCTCAAAGCCGTGGCGGAGTACCAGACGCTTTGTCCTTATGGCAGCGACCCGGACGATCCATTGTTCCTTGGCGCACGAGGTAAGAGGTTGCAGCCTGCGGTCCTACAGCGCGCCATGCGACTGATCCGCTCCGCCCTCAACCTGCCCGAAAGCGTCACGCCGCATGCTCTGCGCCATTCCTTTGCCACGCATCTTTTGTCCGGCGGCGGTGATCTGAGAGCAATACAAGAACTTCTGGGCCACGCCTCTTTGTCGACGACCCAGCGTTATACAAAGGTGGATACTGAACAACTGCTCGCCGTTCATCGTGGCGCGCATCCGAGGGATCGACGCGATTGAAAAATACGCGTCCGATCAGCTAAAACGCACGCGGGGATATAATTCCGAATGGCGGA
>JAPKDN010000210.1 GCA_028822575.1 Alphaproteobacteria bacterium
TGATGTTGAAGGCAGCGACTAGGATAATCAGGGTTAAGATAAGGAACATAACATTCCGCTCAACCTGTAAAGCTTTAAAAAAACTGGAGTTTTTTTGCTTCCAATCGACCGCATATCGCCCATCACCAATAACTAAGGCCAAAGGATTTCTGATCGCGTCAACCAAATCCGGGTGCCCCACCATAACTTCGATCGCATTGACCGTGTCGCCGCTCTTGAAGAACAGCTGAGCCTGATCCAGCGGCATGTAAATAAAAGAATTATCGTATTCGAACATCCCGACATTGAACAGCGCGACTATGGTAAAGGCGCGCATTCGGGGGACGCTGCCAAAAGCGGTCGGGGTGCTGGTGGGAGAAATCAGCGTCATCTTGTCGCCAACACCAACCCGGAGCTGTCGCGCGAGGCGAGAGCCAACAATGATCGACGGCCCGCCAGTAAAATTTTCCATAGACCCAGAAATGATACTCTCGGGGATTATTCGCCTTGCCACCAGGTCCGGTGCCCGCACCCCGCGTACAATCGCACCACTGGCGGCCCCATTGACCATGGCCATCACCTGCCCCTGCATTTGTGGGGTAACCGAAAGCACGCCAGAAATTTCTCCAATCCGAATCGCCAATTTATTATAACCGGTCATCGGCGATTGGCTGCCATGGACCGAGGCGTGCCCGTTTAAACCAAGGATGCGGGTCAACAGTTCGGTTCGGAATCCGTTCATCACCGACATCACGATGATCAAGGTCGCCACCCCCAGCCCGATGCCGAGCAAAGAGAACCACGCAATTACCGAAATGAACCCTTCCTGCCGACGAGAGCGCAGATATCGCAGGGCTACCAAACGTTCGAAGCTTCCGAACACCGCACTCTCCCGCCCCTAATACCAGGGCTAACCGGTGAAGCGGTTCAGCACCGCTTCGGGTGACATTTCCTCGGTCTCACCGGTGCGCCGGTTCTTGGTTTCGACAACACCATTCCTTACCCCCCGCGGCCCGACGATAACCTGCCAGGGCAAACCAATTAGGTCCATGTCCGCGAGTTTGGAGCCGGTTCGCTCATCGCGATCATCATACAGTGTTTCCACGCCGGCTTTGTTGAGTTTACGATACAGATCGTCACAAACTGTGGTGCAATCAACATCACTGACCTTCACGTTCACCAAGCCCACCCGGAACGGTGCTACCGCCTCCGGCCAGATGATACCGCGATCGTCGTGGCTCGCCTCGATGATGCCACCGACCAGCCGTGAGACACCGACACCGTACGACCCCATGTGAACCGCGACTTCCTTGCCGTCTGGCCCAGTGACACGGGCACAGAGAGGCTCAGAATATTTTGTCCCAAAGTAGAAGATATGCCCGACCTCGATGCCTCGGGTACTGATCAAGTCATCGGCCGCGACCGGGCACGTCGCGGGGTCATGTTTCTCGTCCGTCGCTGCATAGCGGGACAGGAAGCAATCCACCACGGGCTGGAGATTTCCGTTCACGTCGATCTCCTGCGAGAGCACATCAACGTCGAGCCAATCCTTGTGGCAATAGACCTCGCTCTCGCCAGTGTCGGCGAGAATCACGAACTCGTGGCTCATATTGCCACCGATGGGACCACTATCCGCCGCCATCGGGATCGCTCTCAGTCCCATCCGAGCGTAGGTTTTAAGGTATGCCACGAACATCTTGTTGTAAGCCTTGACCGAACTCTCATGATCCAGATCAAAGGAATAGGCGTCCTTCATGAGAAATTCACGCCCGCGCATGATGCCAAAACGCGGGCGGACCTCGTCCCGAAACTTCCACTGAATATGGTAAAGATTGAGCGGCAATGCTCGATAACTCTTAACATGCGTTCGGAAGATATCAGTGATCAGGTCCTCGTTGGTCGGACCGAACAACATGTCCCGCTCGTGCCGGTCTCGGATCCGAAGCATTTCCTTGCCATAGTCATCATAGCGACCGCTCTCACGCCAAAGATCAGCCGACTGGATCGTCGGCATAAGCACTTCCTGCGCACCAGAAGCGTCCTGTTCCTCGCGAACGATCTGCTCGATCTTGCGGAGCACGCGATACCCCATGGGGAGCCAGGAATAGATCCCAGCGCTCGCCTGTTGAATCATTCCCGCACGCAGCATGTAACGATGCGAGACGATCTGCGCTTCCTTGGGCGTATGGCGCAGGGTCGGAATGAAGAAGTTCGTCCGTCGCATCGCAGCCCTCGTTTGATGAAAAAAGTGACCGTAATCCCGCCAATTTAGTACGTGCAGACTTTAGGATTTCGTCTCGGGACTGTCCAAATAAAATCAGTCGCCAACCCACGTCGATTGTCGCGCGGTGGATACCCATCTATCATAACTAAATTAAGGCGCGTGTCACAGAGGAGGCAATGTGCCCCTAAGATTGTAATTCAACAACCCTTCCCAGAACCGCTCCAGTTGACTGTAGGCTGCGTTCGCTTTGCGTAAGTCTTCTGAACTGACGTTGGCCTGCTCCAGCGAGTCGGCATGGCGGTCAAACATATCAGAGATTTGAGCGCAAAGCTCAAGCCCCTTCTCCGACAAGCGCACCCGAATGGAGCGACGATCATGAGTAGAGCGTTCCTGTATGAGGTACTTGTTTTCAACCATTTTACGAACATTATAGGAAACGTTGGAACCAAGATAATACCCTCGGTTGGTCAGTTCACCAACGGTCAACTCATCCGCGCCGATATTGAACAGGATCAACGCCTGGATATTATTGATATCTTCCGTGCCGCGCCGGTCAAGCTCCGTTTTCACCACTTCCAGAAACTGCCTGTGCAGTCTCTCGATAAGTTTGATCGCTTCCAGATACACCTGACGCCTCGACGGAGACGCAAGATCGGCAGCGCTATCGGTTGATAAGTCAGCCATGGGCCCTAAGGTATACGGTCAATTTTAGATCTAACACCTAATTAGCGTAAAATTACAGATGAACGCAACTCAATTACCATGAATCATTTTGAAGATACCCGAAAAATCCAACGATCCATTTCCGCCTTCGAGAAACTTTCGGTACATCTCCAGAGCATGCGCGCCGAGTTGTGCGTCATGGTCCATAGACCGCGCGGCCTCTTGAGCAAGATTCATATCCTTGGCCATCATCGCAGCAGTAAAACCAGCTTGATAATCCCTGTTCGCCGGGGAACTGGGCACCGGACCGGGTACTGGAAGATATGTCGTCATGGCCCAGCATTGGCTTGACGATGTCGACGTAACATCGAACAATTTTTGTGCGTCCAGACCCAGTTTTTCCGCCATTGAAAAGCTTTCGCAGACCGCGATCATCGAGATACCGAGGATCATATTGTTACAGATCTTGGCCGCCTGCCCATTCCCGGCGCCGCCGGTATGGACGATATTTTTTCCCATCGAGTCGAGATAAGGTTTGGCGCGGGCGAATGCCGTATCCGGCCCACCAACCATAAAGGTAAGCGTCCCCGCCTCGGCTCCACCGGTACCACCAGAGACCGGCGCGTCTACCATCTCGAAGCCCGCTTCGGCCGCATTGGAGGCCACGGCCCGCGCCGAAGCCACGTCGATGGTCGAGCAATCAATCAATAGCGCGCCCGCTGGCGCCCCTGGGATCACCGAGGACCCATAGACGTCACGGACATGGCTGCCCTCGGGCAACATGGTAATGACAACCTCCGCGCCGCTCAGAGCCTCGTTAGCCGAAGATGTTGCGGTCCCACCAGCCTTGGTGAGTTCTTGCAAGACGCTTGAAACTAGGTCGAATCCCGTCAACTCATGGCCAGCCGCCAACAGGTTTTTAGCCATCGGCAGGCCCATATTTCCAAGTCCAATGAAAGCAATGCGCGCCATGGCGTCTCTCCCCTATATCGTCTTGTATTTATCGAGGTGGCCCTCGACCGAACCTCAGTCGAACGTCAGCTCCCGCCAGGACACCGGCTCAAAATAACCCGCGACTAGCGCGTCGGACACATCTTCCAACCGCGCCGGGCTCCAATTTGGTTTGTGATCCTTGTCGACCAGCAAAGCCCGGACTCCCTCAGGAAAATCATTACCACGCGCAAAATGCTGCGACATCCGATATTCCATAGTCATGGTCTCCGCAAAGGTCGTGGCCCGACCGCCGCGGCGAATTTGCTCCAGGGTAACTTTCAGACTGCTTGGCGATTTCGAGCCTAGCGTCTCCAACGCTTGGGCCGCGAACGCCGAGTTGGAGGCCTTAAGACGGACGATGATCTCTTCGACCGTATCCGCAAAGAAGCAATTGTCGATCTCGGCTCTAGCATCCACCGTTGGCGCCTCGCCCCCGGCGATTACAAAGGCGTCCAGGACAAGCTTTACCGCCGCGTGCGCACCTCCCGAAAGATCGGCGGCATGCAGTTTCGCCTCGATCTCCTCCAGCGCGTCAGAAGCAACCACATGGGTTGAGATCCCAAGCCGCTCACAATCCCCAACCGTGACCGGTAACCCGGTGAGCGCCAGATAGGTCCCGGTCTCGCCCGGCAGTCGGGAGAGGAACCAGGCGCCACCAACGTCCGGGAAAAGCCCAATCGTGGTTTCCGGCATGCCAACCCGCGTGCGCTCGGTCGCGACCCGGAACGACCCATGCACCGACAAACCCATACCGCCACCCATGCAGACCCGATCGATCAATGCGATGTAGGGTTTCGTGCATGTGTGGATCTGGTGGTTGAGCCTGTACTCCTCATAGAAAAACTCCTGGGCCAGACTCGGATTCGTGTCACCGTCATAGTTAATTATGGATTCGCGCACCGCGCGGACGTCACCGCCAGCGCAAAAAGCCCGATCGCCAGCGCCCTTGACCACGACCGCCTTGATCGCGTCATCCGCCATCCAGGCGGTGAAATGAGTCCGCATCTCCGCGATCATGTTCATCGTCAAGGCGTTCAGGGTGCGCGGTCGATTAAGGGTGATCGTGCCGATCCCATCGGCGACATCAAACAGAACTTCAGGATCCATAAAGTAGGCTCACTTCTTTCTTTGCATTGAACGCAAGGCCCTGGGCCAGCTCATTCTTACTCACTCTTGTAACATTTTGCGGGCGATGATCACCCGCATGATCTCGTTAGTGCCTTCCAAAATCTGATGGACACGCAGATCACGCACCAGACGCTCCAGCGGAAAATCCTTCAAATAACCATAGCCACCATGAATTTGCAGCGCCTCGTTACAGACGGCCGAGCCGATATCAGTCGCCATGCGTTTGGCCATGGCCGCGTGCTTGGTCGCGTCGGGGGCCTTGCGGTCCAAGCTGTCGGCGGCCCGGTAGATCATCAACCGGGCAGCGTCGACATCAGTCGCCATGTCGGCCAGCTTAAACTGTATCGCTTGGAACTCGGCGATCGGATGGCCAAACTGTTTTCGATCCAGCGCAAAGGCCCTGGCCGCTTCCAACCCGGCGCGCGCGCCACCGATCGAGCAGGCACCAATGTTCACCCGGCCACCATCCAGCCCAGCCATAGCGATCTTGAAGCCATCGCCCTCGTTTCCGACAAGATTCTCGACCGGCACTCGGCAATCCTCGAAATTCACCATCGCGGTATGCTGGCTATTCCAGCCGAGCTTGCGCTCGTTGGCGCCAAAACTTAGCCCCGGCGTGCCTGCCTCGACCAGGAAACAGGATATCCCCTTGGGTCCTTCCTCGCCGGTCCTGCACATTACCGCGTAGACATCGCTGGTCGGCCCACCGGAAATAAAAGCCTTAGAGCCGTTCACGACATAATGGCTGTTGCCGTCCTTAACCGCCCGAGTCTTCAGGGAGGCGGCGTCGGATCCAGCATCCGGTTCGGTCAGGCAATAGCTCGCCATCGACATCATTGACGTCACGTTTGGCAGAAACCGCTCCCGGATCGCCGTATCGCCAAAGCGGTCTATCATCCAGGCTACCATGTTGTGGATCGACAGATACGCGGCCGTTGACGGACAGGCCGCCGAGAGCTCTTCGAAC
>JAPKDN010000211.1 GCA_028822575.1 Alphaproteobacteria bacterium
CCGCCGAGCGGGTTGTTAAGGATATTCGCCGCGCCACGCGGAAGCAGTATTCCGCTGAGGACAAAACCCGGATCGTGTTGGGCGGGCAATAGGCCCGGAGGAGCTGCGCCGGAAAATTTACGATGGTAGCTCCGGCGTGTGCGGCACAATTGGTACTCTTCTTGGCGCGATCAATCGACCGAACTCGTCAAGTTATGAGAATGATGGATACTCAATGGATACTAAGTAAATTTAGTAATCTAAACGGCAAGTTCGATCGTATGTCGCCAATACGTCGCTTGGAGAATCCGGAAATTTTTACCTTGCCGGGATCGGGCGGAATTCATCCGCCATGATCGTATCCAATATCACTCCCGGACTTTTTTTCGCGCGAACGACAGCCCTTGGAATTTCGATCCCGATTAGGTTGGCGGCAACCCACCTTCGCGCTCGATGAAGTTGACGATCTCGGCCACTCCCTTTCCGTCCTTCAGATTGGTGAAGAGGAATGGCCGCTCTCCGCGTTGGGCCTTGGCATCGCGATCCATGATGCCGAGATCCGCGCCGACCAGTGGCGCCAGATCCGTCTTGTTGATGATCAACAGGTCCGAGCGGGTGATTCCAGGGCCACCCTTGCGCGGGATCTTGTCCCCTGCCGATACATCGATGACGTAGAGCGTCAGATCCGCCAGTTCCGGGCTGAAGGTCGCGGCGAGGTTGTCGCCGCCGGACTCGATCAGGCAAAGAGCCGCCAGCGGGAACTGGCGGTGCATATCCTCGACAGCGGCGAGATTGATCGAGGCATCCTCGCGGATCGCGGTGTGCGGGCAACCGCCAGTCTCGACCCCCATGATACGCTCGGCCGGCAGGGCACCGGAGCGGGTCAGAATTTCCTGATCCTCCCGGGTGTATATGTCATTGGTGATGACGACGATGTCATGGCGATCGCGCATCGCCTTGCACAGGCACTCCAACAGCTTGGTCTTGCCGGAGCCGACCGGGCCGCCGATACCGACTCTGAGCGGGCCATGGGTCGACGGGCTGGGAAGAACGGTTTCGCTCGCGGTCATGGTCATGATCTGAACAGCCTCGTGGTCTGGGTTTCATGGGCCAGCGCCATCATGTCAATGGCCAGCGACGCCGAACCGATGTCTTGTATCGTCGCGTCCTCGCAGGTGTCGGCGGTCTTGATGGTGGTGTCTTCCAGGGATTGGACGACGCGTTGGCCATCGGTCTGTCCGATCATGCCAAGCCGGATCGCGGCGGAGACACCATTGGCCGCGAAGCCATGCAGGAACGCGGCGGTCGCATCGTGTCGGCCAACGCCATGCAAAGCCGCCGCGATTCCGATGGCAATGGGATAGGCGATCTCGCCGTCTGGCAGGCAAGGCCGGAGATCGTCGAGCCCGGCATGCGCCCAGGCGGCTCGGACGGTACGCCAGAAGGCGTTGCCCTGGACGATGGACTCACCCTTGAGTTCCGGCGCACCGAACAGGCACCGCGCCAGATCCGCGACCTCCCGCAATGCTTCGTGATCCTCGGACATAGCGGCTTGATGGGCGACAGAGAGCAACACGGCGTCATTGCGCGCCGAGCCAAACCCGATCGCGCCGTCCAACCATTCGCCAAGCGTGGTCGCATCGGTCACGGCACCTTGCTCGAACGCCGCCTCCAACCCGTGGCTGTAGGCGAAACCACCGACCGGAAAGGACGGTGACAGCCAGCTCATGATCCTGAGTAGGGCGCGGGGATCAGTAGCCATGATCATGGCCTTTGTCGTGACCTTGATCATGCCCGTGGTGATGGTCGCGGTCTCCATCGTGATGGTGCACCTGATCCTCATAGGCCCCGCCCTCGGGCTGGAACGACGCGTTTACGTGGCGCAGCCTGGCGCCGAGCCGGACCAGCATTTCCTCCAACACGTGATCGGGCCGGATATGGATCAGGCCCATGCCAATCTCGGTCGTGATATGGCGGTTGCCCAGATGCCAGGCGAGACGCGCGAACAGCAGCGGGTCATCCGCCCGGATCTCAACCAATGGTTCCGCCGCCGCCCGCACCTCGATCCAGCCGCCATCGTCCAATACTAGTCCGTCGCCGCCGGCCATCGCCACCGCACGTTCCAGATCCAGAAGAACCTCTCCGCCTTCGTCAATATCAAGGCGCACACGGCGACGATGCCGCGCATCGAAGTCGAGGGTGACTCCGCCGGTGGCCTCGGCGGACGGCCAATGGCCACGCGGGAAATGTCGGATTGCGCGCCGCATCAGAACAGGAAATACCGCTGTGCCATGGCGAGCTTCTTCGCGGGCGCGCAGGTTAGCAATCGGCCATTGGCCCGAACTTCATAGGTCTCGGGGTCAACCTCCATCTCCGGCAGCAGATCGTTCAATTTCATCGACCGCTTGGAGATTTCGCTCCGCGTATTGGCCACCGCCGCCGTTGCCTTCGAAAGGCCGAGCTGCCGGCCAATCCCCGCCGATTGGGCCGCGGCGCTGACGAAGCTCAGCGACGAAGCCCCAATCGCGCCACCAAAGGAGCCGAACATTGGCCGGTTATGCACCGGCTGCGGTGTCGGGATCGAGGCGTTGGGATCGCCCATGGCGGCGTTGGCGATCGTGCCGCCGACCAGCACCATGTCCGGCTTCACGCCAAAGAACGCCGGCGACCAGATCACCAGATCCGCGCGCTTGCCAATCTCGACCGAGCCGACATGCTCCGAGATTCCCTGGGCGATCGCCGGGTTGATGGTGTATTTGGCCACGTACCTCCGAGCTCGGATGTTGTCGTTGTCGCCGGTTTCTTCATCCAGAGCGCCGAACTGCTGCTTCATCTTGTCGGCGGTTTGCCAGGTCCGGATCACCACTTCGCCGACCCGGCCCATGGCCTGGCTGTCCGAGGCCATGATCGAAAACGCGCCGAGGTCATGCAGGATGTCCTCGGCGGCGATGGTCTCCTTGCGGATCCGGCTCTCGGCGAAGGCCACGTCCTCTGGAATCCTGGGGTCGAGATGATGGCAGACCATCAGCATGTCCAGATGCTCGTCCAGGGTATTGACCGTGAAGGGCCTTGTCGGATTGGTCGACGACGGCAGGACATTGGGCTCGCCGCAAACCTTGATGATATCCGGCGCATGACCACCGCCCGCGCCCTCGGTGTGAAAGGCGTGGATGGTGCGGCCCTTGAAGGCGGCGATGGTGTTCTCGACAAACCCGGACTCGTTCAAGGTATCGGAGTGGATCATCACCTGGACGTCCATGTCGTCCGCGACGGAAAGACAGCAATCGATGGCTGCCGGCGTGGTGCCCCAATCCTCATGCAATTTAAGACCGCAGGCTCCCGCCGCGACTTGCTCGATCAAGGCGCCGGGGAGCGAGGCATTGCCCTTGCCAAAGAAACCGAGATTGATTGGGAAGGCATCGGCGGCTTGGAGCATCCGGGCGATGTGCCATGGGCCGGGCGTGCAGGTCGTGGCGTTGGTTCCTGTCGCCGGCCCGGTGCCGCCACCCATCATCGTCGTAATGCCCGACACCAATGCCTCTTCGATCTGCTGCGGGCAGATAAAGTGGATGTGCACGTCGAGCCCACCGGCGGTGATGATCTTACCTTCGCCGGCGATCGCCTCGGTTCCGGGACCGATGATGATGTCGACGCCGCTTTGCACATCCGGATTGCCGGCCTTGCCGATCCCGGCGATGCGGCCATCTTTCAGACCGATATCCGCCTTGATAATGCCGGTCCAGTCGAGGATCAACGCGTTGGTGATCACCGTGTCAACGGCACCTTCGGCTCTGCTCACCTGGCTTTGGCCCATGCCGTCACGGATCACCTTGCCACCGCCAAATTTCACCTCCTCGCCATAAGTGGTGAAGTCCTTCTCCACTTCGATGAATAGCTCTGTATCGGCGAGGCGCACCTTGTCGCCCACGGTCGGGCCGAACATGCCGGCATAGGCCGACCGTGTCATCCGCGCGGCTTCGTTGCCGCGCCGGGCGTACGCGGCGTCTGGGGATTCGAGCGTGACCGGCCCCATCGTCTTAGCGTTGAAGCCGACAATGGTGTTCGTGCCACCATAGGGGACCAAAGTCACTTCCCGCGTCTGTCCCGGCTCAAAGCGGATGGCGGACCCAGACGGAATATCCAAGCGCCGGCCAAGCGCGATGTCGCGGTCGAACTCGAGCCCCGTATTGGTCTCGGCGAAGTGATAGTGGCTACCAACCTGGATCGGGCGGTCGCCGGAATTGGCGACGGTTATAGTGACGCGCTCCGCGCCTTCGTTGAGCGCTATCTCGCCTTCTCTTGAAAGAATTTCACCGGGTTTCATGGTCCCTCTCAACGGATCGGTTCGTGAACGGTCACCAGCTTGGTGCCATCGGGAAAAGTCGCCTCGACCTGCACGTCATGCAGCATCTCGGCGATGCCTTCCATCACCTGGTCGCGGCGCAGCACGCCGGCCCCGGCGGCCATCAGGTCGGACACGCTTTGCCCGTCCCGCGCGCCCTCGACCACGAAATCGGTGATCAGCGCGACCGCCTCGGGATGGTTCAGCTTTACCCCCCGTTCCAGGCGGCGCCGCGCGACCATCGCCGCCATCGAAATCAACAACTTGTCCTTCTCTCGAGGCGTTAGGTTCATCGCGGAATTTCCTTCGTTTTTTCCCGGTTGGCAGTGAGGCGGAGCATCATCAGATCGACCAAATTTTAGGCATTCGCGCCGGTCTACCAATCACTTCGGCCCTGAGATGGCACCATGCTTGTGAATAAGAATGCCTCAGCGCCATCGCGTTGGTCCCAAGCCACCGGACGACCAGCGGGCCATTCTGGAATACCCCGGCACCGGCGTGGAAATCCTCTCCCACGCCTTGAGGTAATACAGAACGCAACCCGATTAAAGACCGCGCTGGAGACGGCGTGACAACCAATATCATGGCGGCACAAACCGCTCCGTCCAGTCCGCCCCGATTCTCCATCGCTTTCAAGGAGCTTCCGCCAAGGCGCAATGCGTCAATCCAGACACGATGACCTGCCCATTCCAGCTCGGTCAGGTCATCGATGCTGCCATGAGAGAACGTCTCGCCCATCGCGGATCGGCCAAAATATAGAATTTCACCGAAAATCAACCGGGAGTCGGCATCAACCCGAAGACGCGTGCGACGCCGCAGCCGGGCGCCATCGTGAAAAATTGTTCCTTGTGGTAGGAATTCCAAGGCGGCGCCTGTGCGGCATTCGATGGTTACCGCGAGGTCCGCCGTCTCGCCAGTCGACCGATATATCTTCTCCGCCGCTTGTCCCGTAACCAAGACATTGGCATCGTCTCTGGCTGAGATCTGGATCCCGAGGCGATCGCCTCCCACGATTCCCCCGGCGGTATTTACCAAAACAGCGGTCATCGGGTCGCCATCATCGGGTCGCGGCCGAAGGAACCGGATCGGCGATTGCTGCCTTAGTGTCTTGAGCGCCGCGTCGGTGCCCGCGAAACCGATCTCGCCCCGGGCATCGAAACGCGCCAGAGGAGTCGCGGGGGCGGCGCCACCAACCCAGGAAACACCTTGCTGGAGCGGCGATGGCCTAAAGGCCGTCGGATGTATAGCCGAGGCACTCGCCTTTTCGATCTCCATTGTTTTAGCAACCACGGTCATTCGAACAACATACCGACGCAATATCGCCCTAGAATAATATATTGGCCAGATCCGTTTCGCCGCCGCAAACTACTCCGGTCGAGCGCCCCCTTAGCGCTCGTCCATCGGCAGGAACGGTGCTTGGAGAACGCGCCATGTTTGTGCTCGTAATCATCGCCTGCATGACATTCGGTGACCGCACCTCGTGCCAGGAATTTCCCCGCGACCACGCTTTCATCAACATCCAATCTTGCGAACGCGCGGCGGTTATCGAGGAAGGCCGTTACGCCCGACGAGGCGCGCCGCCGCTTTTCTTCGCGTTGGTCGCATTTCAAAAACGGCGGTGAGAAACTGGCC
>JAPKDN010000212.1 GCA_028822575.1 Alphaproteobacteria bacterium
CCGAACCCGGACCAGTCTGCTATGGCCTGGGCAACGAAGAGCCGACGGTGACCGATGCGAATGTGGTCATGGGCGTGCTTGATCCGGACACATTGCTTGGGGGGCGCATGGCTATCGACCGCGGTCGGGCCCTGGCAGCGATAGAGACGCTGGGGTCCCGGATCGGGCTCGGGGCGATGGAAACCGCCGCTGGTATGGTGCGTGTCGTGACGGCGACCATGGCGCGCGCGATCCGCCTGATCTCTGTGCAACGGGGACATGACCCTAGGGATTACTGGCTAGTGCCTTTCGGCGGTGGCGGCCCCGCCCATGCCGGGCGGTTGGCACGGGAGTTGGGGATGCGGCGCATTCTGGTGCCGCGCAATCCGGGTATTCTTTGCGCGTTGGGACTGCTGTTGACGGATCTCAGTCAAGATTTCTCGCTTACCCGGCGCTCCAGGCTAAATGTCGAGGGGGTGGCGGCGGCCCGATCGGCGCTGGCGCAACTGGGGGCTGAGGCCAAACAATGGTTCGACCTTGAGGGCGTGGCGCCGGCAAGGCGCGCGCTTACCGCGACGATCGACATGCGCTATGCCGGACAAAACCATGAGCTTTCGGTCTCGGTGCCCGTAATGGATGACGACGCTGACTTCCTAGCTCGATTGGCCGAAAACTTCGCCGACGTTCACGTCAGACGCTTTGGATACGCTGCCAAGGAAGAACCCGTTGAGTTGGTCACCTTCCGCTTGAAAGCGTCGGGGCTCATAGAAAAGCCATCTTTCCCGATGGGAGAGATTGCCGGGCCCAACCCGTCTGCCGCCCTGATCTTGCGCCGCCCAATATATGCCCCAGAGGCTGGCAATTTCGAGGACACGCAGGTCTACGAGCGGGATCTCCTGCGGCCGGGAAATCAGATTGCCGGGCCGGCGGTGATTGCCCAATTCGACTCGACGACGCTTGTTTTGGCTGGCCAGCTTGCCTCGGTGGATCAGTTCTTCAACCTCGTAATTACCGAAGGAGACGCGGAATGAGCGCCCCCGATCCAATTACTGTCGAGGTTATCGGCAATGCCATCGCCTCTATCGCCGAGGAAATGGGCGAGACCCTGATCCGCGCCTCCTATTCCACTAACATCAAGGAACGTCGGGACTGCTCGACCGTGCTTTTCGATGCGGCAGGCCGAACACTTTATCAGGCGGAACATATCCCGATCCATCTCGGCTCGTTGATGGGCGTGGTCGAGGAGGTGGTCAAACGCCATCCAGTAGAGACCCTCCGCGAGGGCGATCTTTTCATTGGCAATGATGCCTATACTGGCGGTGGTACGCATCTGCCGGATATCGTATTCGCCTCGCCGATTTTTTATAGGGGCGCGCTGGTCGGATGGGCAACAAATCTTGCGCATCACGCTGATTTCGTCGACCGCGGGCACAAACACATCTTCCAGGAAGGTCTCAGAATTCCACCAATCCGTCTGCATCAGGCGGGTGTGCTTCAGCAGGATGTTTTGGATCTGATCCTATTGAACTGTCAGGTCCCGCGAGAGCGGCTAGCGGATTTTCGCGCCCAGATCGCCGCCAATGATTTTGGAATTCAGCGCTTTCAGGCGCTTTGTGAGCGCTACGGTGTGCCGTTGTTGGTTCAGATTTTTGACGAATTACTGGATTACGCCGAACGCCGGATGCGGGTCGGTATCGCCGCGATACCAGACGGGGTTTATGATTTCGAGGATATATTCGAGGGCGACGAGCAGCCGGAGCCCCTGACCTTCAAGGTTCGGATCGATGTGACGGGGGAGACCATTCATCTGGATTTCGCTGGCAACCCGCCACAGGTTCAGGCCGGCTTGAATATCGTCAACACCGCATTGCTGGCGACGGTCTACTACGCGGTGAAAACCATTGCTGATCCCGACGCGCCGCCGAACGCTGGATTATTTCGGCCGATCTCGGTTAGCGCGCCGGAGGCCTCGATCGTCAACGCCTCGGCTCCAGCGGCGGTGAACGGGCGCACCAATACCTGCCAGCGCGTCGTCGATCTGATCCTCGGCGCGTTCTCCAAGGCCGTGCCGGAAAGGGTGATCGCGGCCTGCAATGGCGCTGTGGTCGCGGCCACCTTTAGTGGCGTTAATCCGCGGACTGGGGCGTATTACGTTTACCTTGAAACCCTCGGGGGCGGCTTTGGCGCCCGGGCGACTAAGGATGGTTTAGACGGTGTGCAGACCCATATCACTAACACCTCGAACCTACCGATCGAAGGGCTGGAGTCGGAATATCCCCTGGTCGTCGATCGATATGAACTGGTCAAGGATTCAGGTGGCCCTGGTACCTGGCGCGGGGGCATGGCGCTCAGACGCGAGATCCGGGCGGTGGATCATGATTGCTGGGTCTCAGTGCGCGGCACGCGGTTGAAGACCGGCCCCTGGGGCCTGTTCGGCGGCCATGAGGGTGGTCGCTATCACGTCAAGGCGGATCCGCCGCTTGTCGGCGGCCGGGGCGATCTCACGGCGGGCAAGGGGGTGTCGATCACCACCCCCGGCTCTGGCGGCTATGGTGACCCGGCGGCGCGTGATCCGGCACTGGTGCGTCGGGATTTGGCCGAGGACCGGATCTCGGCCGAGACCGCCAAGGACACGCATGGGGTCGTGGATTAGGCATTGATGGCGGGAGGTGGGTGTTATGCCAACGTGGGCTTGCCGGTGGTACGTTAAGAATCGTTAGCCTACTACCCTGAATTTATCCGCATCCCCCACGAAAAACGGGACCCACGCCTAAATCGATGGCGGGTGATGGATAGCGGAGCATTTTCAAATGTCTGTCGGCGTGATGTGCTAACCGTCGTGATCAGCCGACTCAGGCGTGGTCCCCGTCTATCGACGGGGGTGCGGTAAATCTTGAAGGTGAGCTCCAAGTTTCGCGTAGAGCGCGATAACCGTTCGCCCGCCCTAACCGGTTAAACCGGCAACCAGCTCCGTCGCTCGCCATCATAAAGCGGGCCGGGGTTGCCTCTGGCCGTGGTCCGCCACATTCGTCGCTGGTGTGTTTCGGCGTCGAACCAGGTCGCCGAATGAATCAGGCAGCGGTTGTCATAGATCACCAGATCACCGGCGTCCCAGTCATGGGCATAGGTAAAGCGCGGGTCGGTGTAGTGGCTCATCAATTCATACAGCAACCGGGCGCCATCACCGTCTATACCGGGCTCCATCTTCTCGAATGGCCCGTCTATCCAGTCCATCTGTCCGGCTTCACAGAGATAGAGCGCGCGTTGGCCGGTGACCGGATGGACCCGGACCACGGGTTGGCGCTGGGGCTTTTCATGCGGTTCCAAGGCGTCGGGCTTGTCACCCGCTCGCACATTGTATTCGGCGCGGCCACGGCCCGGCGCCGCGTGGATGCCGACCAGCGGCTCGATGCATTCCTTCATTGATTCGGTCAACGCGTCATAGGCGCCGATACCGTCGGCATAGAGCGTTTGGCCCTGGCCCTTTGGTGCCGGTGTTTCGGCATAGAATAGTGAGATATCTGGTGGCGGTCGGCGAAAGCTTTGATCAGTATGCCAGCCCCGGCGATGGGGGAATTGCACGGGCAGCTTGCCTTCGGTGGTTAGCGGTGGCTCCGGCTTGGCTGGCACGCGGGCGATTGCGGGAGCGATGTTGGAGACCAGCAGAATCTTGGGAGTCTCGATATGAACATTGCACTGTTTTGTCAGGGTGTGGCGATAGTCCTCGACTTCGGAGCCGAAAAGGCTGCTGAGTCGGACCAGCTGGCTTGGATTTGTCGTGATGGCGTCCATGCCCTTGAGAAGCAGGAAACCATGGGCGGCGTAAAACGCGTCTAGGAAGGCGTCGGGGTTCGCCTCGGCCGCCGCGATGGCAGCGTGCGTATCTGCCTCGGTTGGGAAATCTACAATCCCGCCGAAGCTCGCGCCAGGTAAGGGGCGGACCTTAAAATTGTTGGAATTCGCCGCCATCGCAATTCCTTCTAAAATCTTGGAAGGGGACCTTTTCCTGGAGCACCGGCGCTGAAATTCCTTAAACCGGCTTGTCGCCCTTAACCACGACCCTATGCACCGCGCGCTTTTCCTTGGCGGCGTCATAGGGTTCGACGCAATGCATGGTGCAGCGGTTGTCCCACATGATGACGTCGTTCACTTGCCATTTATGCCGATAGATGAAGTCTGCCTGGGTCGCGTGGGCCTCCAACTCTGCCAACAGCGTTTCCCCCTCCGAGACGTCCATGCCGACAACGTGGCTGGAATGATTGCCGACATAGATCGCCTTGCGCCCAGTTTCCGGGTGGGTGCGGATGATGGGATGGTCAACCGGTGGCGCGGCGGTCATTTCCTCGTCCGTCGCCGGTCTCTCGCCGGATTTAAGCCGGCTGCGGCCCCAGTCGTGGATGGCGCGCAAGTCGGCGACTTGGGTCTTGGTCGCGTCATCCAAGCTCTCATAGGCCCGCGCGGTGTCGGCGAACAGAGTATCGCCGCCCTTGCTGGCGATCGCCGGAGACCGGAGCACCGTGGTGAGCGATGGGGTCGCTGTATATGACTTGTCGGTGTGCCAGACTTGCGTGCCTTTCTCGGGATGCACACCCGTCGTCTTACCGTCGACCTTGACGTTCGAGAACACCTGAACGTTCGGCATGTTTTCTTGCCGTGTTGACTTGTTGATATGGCCGTCGAGCTCGCCAAACCGCATGGCAAAGGCCTGGTGTGGCGGGTCCTCCAGCGGTTGTTCCCTGAACACCAGGACCTTGTGATCAAGGAATGCCTGATGAACCAACGCAAATTCGGCGTCGGAGATGCCATCGGCTAGGCTAATGCCGGTAATCTCGGCGGCGAAGCCATTGGCATGGGGGGCGATCACGACGTTCTCGGCGATGTCGGTCAATTTCGTGGCGGCGTCGTCCATGGCGCACTCTCCTCAGTAAAGCACACATAAGCACTAGAAAATTTGCTTGCGCGCACATCCGTAGATCTTCGATTATTACTCAAGAATCGGTAATATGATAGATTTAGTGGGACCTTCGGCTAAACCAGAACGGAGAACGCGCTGTTGGGATTGGTCTTGCGCCCCTGCGAGAAGGTGGACGTGTCGATGGCGCGATTGACATATACCAATGTGTATTGGAACGGCTTAGCGTCGTGATCGTTCCGGGCTTCGTAGTAGGCAATCAACTGGGCCATCATCCGTCCGGCGCAGGGCGCGTTCTTGAGCTGATTGCCGCTGGTGCTGATCGCCATATAGAAGCCGCCGACCGTGGAGCGGTCATAAGATTGGAATCCAATCGTCGGAGACGTCATAGAGATCGACCACCCCGCGCGGCTTCGGCGAAACTTCGAGTGATGGCGCGCGCTGGGCATAGCGATAGGCCTGGGCAAGCGCCTGGTCGGTCAGGTCTCGGTTCTAGTCGTCGCGTTCCAGCACCTCGCGCGGGTCGAGGCGGTTCTTGGCCTGTGGGTCAAGACGCTGAAGATTTGCACCATGGGCAACGAGCGGTGCACGGCCGTTAACCTCAAGGAATGCATCTGTGCCGCTAAGGGCCGGGTTGCCTGAATCAACACGGGCTTCCTCGATCGCGCCGGCGACGAGATGCACACCGCGATGGAGTCTGAACCGCGGATTAGCGCCTATGAGGACTGGAACGTTGATACCGGCTTCGCCAATACCGCCTGGGTCCCGTCGCCAACTGGCACGACGCATTACCACCAGATTGACGTAAAAGCGTTCTAGGACGGGTTGGAGACTCGCGACCGGGCCAACCTGAATGATACTCTATAGAACCCGCTCGCTACCAAGGCGGACTAGTCGGCCGAGGAGATCCAGCGGGAACTGGACAACAACGCCCAGGGCATTCTCTGCTACGTGGTGCGCTGGATCGACCAGGGGGCGGCTGTTCCAAGGTGTTGGATATCAATGATGTTGGTCTGATTGAGGACCGCGCGATATAGCGTA
>JAPKDN010000213.1 GCA_028822575.1 Alphaproteobacteria bacterium
TTCTTGGGTCACAAGCAGTAGAAAGTCATTCTTTGGCATAGGCGCGGGCTGTTTTATCGCGACACGGGGATGCGCCATCTGCTCGATTAAGGACTCCGCTGTAGACGACAGTTGCCCCTGAGGGTTGAACCGACCATCTGTATATCTGGCAATGTTGGATGCGCGAGCGAGATAGGTTTTGCCCTTGGTGTGCAAGCCGCCGACCCACCTCCAACTCAACGTATTTGACGCGGGATCGCCGTCGATCAAATGGCGCAAAAAGAAATCCGCGCCAAGCTCCCACGGTAGGCGCAATGTGAATATCCAGATCGAGGCGAACCACATTCGCGCGTGGTTGTGCAAATATCCTGTTTCCACCAGTTCGCGCGCCCAATGGTCAAAACAGTCGATGCCTGTTCGTCCTTCGACCGCGTCCTTGTACTCGGCAAACCAATGGTTTTCACCTAGGGCTTGCATCAACCCGTGTTGGTAGGCGGTCCAGACACTGGGATGCTGCTCCAGCCAGCCCTTGAAATACGTGCGCCAGAAAACCTCTTGCACGAACTTTTCGGCACCTGACACCGAATGGCGAGCGAGGGTGGCACGCAACACCTCTTCTTCCGTTACCAGACGATGGCGTATCCACGGCGACAGCGCCGAGACATTGCCACGCCGATCCACCCCAAAATCATAGTTTCGCTGTTTTGCGTATTGTCGGCCTGCTTGCGATGCAAACTGCTCCAACCGTGCCAAACCTGCCTGACGTGTTGGGGTGAAGGCGATGGTCTCGGCTTGCTCAAGACCACAAAACAAGTCTTTCGTATTCATGGCGCGCGCCTGCATCTGGCCGAACAATAGCGGACGTCGTCCCATGCCTTCGCCCATTTCTTGCGCCACGCGAATGGACGACCGCAGGTTACGCAGATTTTGGTGGGAAGGTCGGCCTTGCGCCTCATCTTCACGAGGGGTCTCCCAAACGAAGAGTCAACTGGGCTGATTCTTTCTTTTTAGCCCGCTGCCCTCGGTGCGGAATGCCACTTTTTCGACTGCCATGTTTGGCCGCAACTGCTGATGCTTCGGCGTTGAAATCAGCACCCCGCCGCACGGCCCAGATGCGATCCCGCGCCTCCCGCGCTGCTGCGATATGGTCGACAATCCGTATCGGATAGGCCTTGCCCAGCACAACGCGTGCGTTCTCAGCCTTCCAAGGCTCTTGCAGATACTTGTCGGAAATTTTGTCCAATTCCGGCACCCATTTGCGCGTAAACGCGCCAGTAGGATCTTGATCGAAACCCTGTTTAACCGGGTTATAAATCCGCACCGTATTGATCCCGGTGGTTCCCGATTGCATCTGCACCTGGCTCCAATGAATGCCGGGTTCGTAATCGGTGAAATAGCGAGCTAGTTGTTGACCAGGCGCGCGCCAATCCAGCCACAAATGATAGCTCGCCGTGGCCATGAGCATCGACCGCATCCGGAAATTTAGCCAACCCGTTGCGCGCAGGTAACGCATGCAAGCATCCATAAAAGGCAAACCAGTTTCCCCGTTGGCCCAAGCCCGCAGCCGATCCTGATCGGGTGCCGAGGGACGGATGCCATCATACTTGCTATGCAAGTTCTCAAACTCTATGCGTGGTTCGTCCTCCAGTTTTTGAATAAAATGACAATGCCAGTGGAGCCGTCCATTGAAAGATTTCAACGACCCGCGCCAGTTTGGGGTTGCTATCGCAGGATTGGCTTTCATCGCCCTTTGGCGAGCCCAAGTGGCCTGAGCCACCTCTCTCATCGAGAGCGTCCCCCAAGCCAAATGTGGCGAAAGGCGGGAACATGCGTTTTCACCTGCAACGGGGGATGACATTGCGCTGCGATAGGAGGCCCCGCGCATGGAAAGAAAGCTGTTCATTCGTTCCAAACCCGCCCTGCGCCCTCCGGTTTGGCGCAGGGGGCACGTATCGGGGGACAAACCCAGATCACTGGCCGAAGGAATGCGTCCCAAATCAATCGCAAGCGGTTTGAGCGATGGCGCAGGGCTGAGCGGTTCACTCATAAACCTGTCCCAATTTGCAGCCCATCCATCGCGCGACGGCAATCGCCGCTGAACGCCGTTATTCCTCAGCTCATGCCATGGGATTCCATTGGCCCGACACCAGGCAGCCACCTTTTTATCTCGCAGAAAGGTCCACCCATTGCCGGTCTCTTCATGGGACCACAGCGCGGAAATGCCGGTGGTCTGTAACAGCTCCTTCAGAACATCAATCATTTCACCGGTTCTAACGAGCAACGGTTGACCGCATGCCTGAAGATCAGCCTTCAGCCCCTCTAGCGCCTCCGCCACAAAGGCCCATTGCCGGCCAGACATATCCGCTTCACACCAAAGCTCAGATTCAACCACATAAAGCGGCAACACATCCCCACGGGCCGCAGCCTGCGATAGCGCACCATTATCCTGAACCCGAAGATCCCGTTTGAACCAAACGACGTGCAAAGCTGTTTCCCAAAATCAAACCATCAAGTGTGATAATCTAACCCTATTTCCTGCATTCTCAACTGGCATTAGCCAACACCCATGAGTTGCCAGCACCAGCAGAGTAGATTGCTTGCCAATTTCATCAAACTTGCCGTTCGTTCGTTGCGTGGCATCCATCAAAATGGGCTCAACGCGGCCAATCTCTGCACCTTGCATGAAGGTCTGCTAAGCGGTTGCCTCAAACTCGCGAACTTTTTGCAGAAGCTTCCGAAATCCTGGCTTGGGCACGATGCACATAGTTCGATACGTGTCCAGAAAACCCAGCCAATCTATTCCCTAATTTGATGTCTTTCCCGATCACTCTGGTGGCGACCTCGAATAGCGTCTTTTTTTCAGAAGGTTACGGCCGGCACTGAACTGTATCAGTCTTCCAGAGACCGCAGTGTTGACGCCAGATCGGCGGCTACACCCCCAAAGTCTCCATGGGACACTTTGGGGGTGTAGCAAACCAGTTCAGCGGATGCAGGAACTGCAATAGCAACAGCTTTTCAGTTAGTTCGACAGTCAGGTCCAGAAGCAGTTCAGCCAGAAGGGCCTCGTCCCATTTTCCAAGTTCCGCGATCCTGTTGTCGGCGAGAACAAAGACCTTCTTTTGCCGCTCTGTTAGCGCGCCGGCGCAGATCGCCGGCACTTCCTGGTAACCGAGCCGCCTGGCCGCTTCGACCCGGCCGTGACCAGCGAGGATCAGGTTCACCTCGTCGATCAGGATCGGAACGAGGAAGCCAAATTGCCGGATCACGTCCATCAAACGTTTGATCTGTAGTTCGCCGTGGAGGCGTGGGTTGTTGGAGTTTGATACGAGGTCATCGGTCATCATCAAGATGATGACCAATACGTTTTCTTTGGCAAACCTCTCGGTATTGTCGACGAGGCCCTTGGACGCCAGGACAACCAGCGGCAAATCGTTTTCACGGTTCCTTACTTCTCGGCGGTCCCATTCGTGACCCAAAATTCCAACCTGTTGTTCACTTTGCCACGGGCCCTAGGCCAAGACTTCGCCGAACGCTTTGATCTTTGCCTACACGACCTTCCGATGGATCTCGCGCCACTCGCATTGTCGCTGATCTCGCATCACCGAAACCAGCACGACCGCATTCACCGCTGGGTTCGGGATTTGATTATTGCAGCGATTTCTTCAGGCACGCCCGTTGGGAAAATTGCGATTTAATCCATGTGTTTCTGCGCCTAGTAGCAGCAGGAAAGGGAATGTCCGCTTTGGGGCATCTTGAGACAATCGGGCCAGAGGTCGTCAGGTCGCCTCCTCGGAGATCATCGGACATCCTCGGCGTTGAGTCGAACGTCGCCCACGGGCATATATCGGATCCGGCGTTGTCCGATCCTTCATCTCACGTCTTCCAGAAGCATGGCGGCGCATTTCTCGCCGATCATGATCGAGGGCGCGTTGGTGTTGCCGGCGATGATATTGGGCATGATCGAGGCGTCCGCCACACGCAGCCCGGCAATACCGTGGACGCGCAAGCGCGGGTCCACCACCGCGTCCGGCCCATGGCCCATGCGGCACGTTCCGACGGGATGGAAATTGGCCACGCCGCGCTGGCGGGTATCTTCAATCCACTCCTCATCGGACTGTACTTTCGGGCCCGGCAGGACTTCCTCCACCACATAGGGTTCAAGCGCTGGCTGGCCAGCAATCCGACGACAGAGATGCAGGCCATATAGGATGGCCGATTTGTCATAATCAGTACGCAGCTGGTCGAAGCGAATGGCAGGTTGGTCGTTGGCGTCCAGGGATTTTATCCGCACGAAGCCGCGACCTTCCGGGCGCAAATGCACGGGGCTAAGGGTGAAGGCGGGGAAAGGATGCGGCACGATCCCATCGCGGGTCCGCGCCTCCGTGCTCCACATCGACATGTTGATTTGCAGATCAGGGTTTTCCAGCCGGGTATCGGAACGCACGAACGCGCCGGCATACAGACCAGTACCCGTCAGCGAGCCGGAACGGGTGAAGGCATAGCGGATGCCGGCCAAGATCTGGCGGGTGACGCTGTTACCTATATCGTTCAGGGTAATTGGCTGGTTTACCCGATAGGACAGATAACTATTGAAGTGATCCTGGAGATTGTCCCCCACGCCAGCGATGTCGCGCACCACTTCGATGTTGAGATCCCGCAGCAACCGCTCGGGACCGAGGCCCGAGAGTTGCAGCAATTGCGGCGAACCAAACGCGCCGCCGGAAACGACAATCTCCCTTGCCGCGCGCGCCGTGTGGAGCCCTTTTGGTGTGCGGTATTCGACGCCGATCGCGCGGGAACCCTCAAAGATCAACCGCTGGGCGTGCGAATTAGTCGAGATCGTTAGATTGGCGCGAGATTTCGCCGGGCTCAGATAGGCGCGAGCCGAACTCCAGCGGCGGCGATTATTGACAGTGAATTGATAGAACCCAGCGCCTTCTTGTTCCGGCCCGTTGAAATCGGGGTTGTAGGGAATGCCGATCTCAATGGCGGCGTCGACGCAAGCTTTCGCCAGCGGCCATTCATGAGGGATATCGTTGACATGCAACGGACCGTCGGCGCCGTGCAATTCGCTGGCGCCGCGTTCCTGGTTCTCGGCCTTTTTGAAATAGGGCAGAACATTGTCCCAGTCCCAGCCCTCGCAGCCGCGTTGGCGCCAGTCGTTATAATCGGCGGCCGTGCCCCGCATATAGCCGGTACCGTTGATCGATGACGTGCCCCCTAAAACCTTGCCGCGGGGCTGGAAGAGTGTGCGGTTGTTGAGGTTCGGTTCTGGCTCGGATTCGAACATCCAGTTCACTTTTGGGTTAGTGAAGTTTTTCGTATAGCCGAGCGGGATATGGATCCATGGGTTGGTATCGCGGGGGCCGGCTTCCAGCAGCAGCACGCGGTATTTGCCTGACTCGCTTAGCCGGCCGGCCACGGCGCATCCAGCAGAACCGGCACCGGTAACAATGAAATCATAAGTATCGACGTCCGTGGCCATCTCTGTCCCCTTGATCCTCACTCCGGCACGCGATTGGACGCGGCATCGGCGGAAAACACCAGGAGTAATCATGTGCGACCGGAGCGGGCGTCATTCGAGATCACCACGTTGATGACCCGTCGCGATTAGCGTTCGCCAATTCTCCATTGTTGGCGTCGAATAGAACTTCGCTTGAGTGCCAAGAGCGGACATCGACCATCGGATGATTTTCGAAAGCGTCGTCACAATGAGCCGAATGCCGGCTATGAACTAACCATCAAACTGGATCACTAATCAGATCACCGCCGTATAGGAACTTTACCTATATTACAGTGTCCTTTTCGGCACCCACCTCGCCGCCCACGATGTCGGAACGCTTTCGACGATTGCCTGTTGGTTCCAACGCCGTCGAGGCCTCATGACTGGGATGGTAAAGTCAGGCGGTGGCGCCGGGCAGGTGTTGATACCGATTTGCGTTGCCGCCC
>JAPKDN010000214.1 GCA_028822575.1 Alphaproteobacteria bacterium
CCAGATATGCCGGTGATTGCCGATCCGGTTTCGGCGCTCGAGGCGGCGTTTGACGCTCCGGTCGACGTGCCGCCGCTTGACGTCCTGGCCCGAGACGCTAGGAGCGCTTGCATCCTAATTTGCGATATTACCCGACCGGTTCCGAATAGACTGATTCTCGGACCTCTGATCCGTCGATTGCTTGCGGCGGGTATCGTCGCGGAGAGGATCACCGTCCTGATCGCCACCGGCTTGCATCGCCCTAACGAGGGTGAAGAGCTCAAGGAATTGATCGGAGATCCATGGGTGTTGGAGACGGTCCGCGTAGAGAATCATTTTGCGCGGAATTACGAGGACCATGTACACGTAGGAACCACGACAAAGGGAAATATCGTCCGACTGGATCGACGCTTGATCGATGCAGACCTTAAGATCGCGACGGGATTGGTGGAGCCGCATTTCATGGCCGGCTATTCCGGCGGGCGCAAGGTTATCGCGCCGGGCGTCGCCCACGCCGAAACCATCACAACGTTTCACTCGTCACGCTATATGGAGCATCCCCTGGCGGCTAATTGCGTCCTCGAAGGCAATCCCTTGCACGAGGACCAATTGGAGATCGTCAAGATGATCGGTGGGGCGCTGGCCATTAACGCGGTAATCGACGAGGCTCGCCGGCCCTCCTTCCTCAATTTTGGAGAAATCGTCGCCAGCCATCTGGACGCTGTCGACTTTATTAGAGGGTACGCTGAGGTCGCCGTGCCCCGTCGTTTCAAAACGGTGGTGACTAGTTGCGCCGGCTATCCGCTTGATCTTACGTATTACCAAACAGTGAAAGGCATGGTTGGGCCGATCGATATTCTGGAGCCGGGCGGGGATTTGATTATCGTATCGGATTGTGCCGAAGGCATGGGGTCGCCAGAGTTCGTGGAGGCGCAACGCCGCCTTGTTGCGTTGGGACCTGACGGTTTCCTGGCCGCGATCATGAATAAGAGCTACGCGGATATCGACGAATGGCAAACCGAGATGCAATTGAAACCCATGCGTATAGGGGCGATCCACCTTTATTCTAAGGCACTTGGTGAGGCGGATTGGCCGCTTACCGGGGTTAATCGGGTCGACGACCTGGGCCGATGCATCGCGGCGAGCGTTGCCAAGGCGGGGTATGGTGGCGTGGCGGTAATACCGGAAGGGCCTTACGTTATTCCAGTGCTCCGTCCGGCGGTCTGAGCCCGCGCCATGCACATTCATTTGGATCTGGTCGGCGGGCTTGCCGGAGATATGTTCCTGGCGGCGGTTCTGCACGCTTGGCCTGATTTGGAGACCTCTATATTCAAGGCCATGCGCGCGGCGGGATTACCAAACGACTGGTCGGTCGAGGCGGTCACCGGCGTATCGGCTGGTATCACCGGAATGCGGGTTCGAATCAACGGTGACGCCGGGCACCATCACCATGCCACCGGCTCCTTCCGTCAGATCCGCGAAAGGTTGGAAGGTTCGGCCCTAGCGCCGGCGGTTAGGGACAGGGCGATCGCTATCTTCCATCTGCTCGCGGAGGCCGAGGGTGAAATCCACGGCAAGCCGATTGAAGAGGTCCATTTCCATGAGATCGCGGATTGGGATTCCGTTGCCGACATCGTCGGAGCCGCCGCCGCAATTGGAGCGATTGGTGCGACGGGGTGGAGCGTCGGGGACATCCCCATGGGTGGCGGTACCGTGATGACGGCCCATGGCAAACTCCCGGTTCCGGCGCCAGCAACCGTGCGCCTGCTGCACGGCTCGCGGATGATCGATGACGGGATCACCGGGGAAAGGGTCACGCCGACCGGTGCCGCGATCCTGTTGCATCTACAAGCCTCTCAAGATCAGCGGCGCCAAACCGGAATATTGACTCATACTGGCCATGGCCTGGGCACAAGAGAGTTGAAGGGATGCGCGAATATGGTTCGCCTTCTCGCGTTCGACACTGACGCCGACGCTGGCGCCAGAGAGACGAATTGGGGACAGGCGGGAGAGGTCGGGGTAATCTCTTTCGAGGTTGACGACCAGGCACCGGAAGATCTGGCCGTCGGGATCGAAACGCTTCGTTCCAGGGACGGCGTTCTGGACGTGGTCCAGTCATCGGTCATGGGCAAGAAGGGGCGCCTTGCGGTCTCGGTCCGCGTTCTCTGCCGGGTCGTGGTGCTCGAACCAGTCATCGAAGCGTGTTTTCTGCAAACCACGACGATTGGTCTAAGGTGGCGGATGGAACAGCGGGTCGAACTGCGGCGCGAGAATGTCGAAATCAACGTCGCCGCCGTGACCTTTAGCGGCAAGACGGTTATGCGTCCGGACGGCCGGGCAACGACCAAGGTGGACATGGACGTGTTGGCGCTACAAGGTCGAACCCAGCAAGAGCGGGCTCGGGCACGGCGGTTGGCCGAGGAAAATAGTGATGATGACGCATAATCCGGAGACACGGCTGCGCGCGGTGATCGATGCCATAGGGCCGATGGCACTGGCGGTTAGCGGCGGCGTCGACAGCATGACACTGGCGCATGTGGCTCGGGAACAGCTGGGTGATCGGGTGGCCATGTTCCACGCGCTGTCCCCGGCGGTCCCAGCTGAGGCGAGCGCGCGTGTCCGCCGCCACGCTGAGGGCGGCGGCTGGAGGCTGGAGGTGGTGAATGCCGGCGAGATGGAGGATCCACATTATTTAGAAAATCCTATCAATCGTTGCTTTTTTTGCAAGACCAATCTTTATGCGCGAATCGCCGGCCTGACCGAGTTGATCATCGTGTCCGGTACGAATGTCGACGATCTGGGTGACTTTCGACCTGGGCTACAGGCGGCCCGTGATCACCGGGTGCGTCATCCTTATGTGGAGGCGGGCCTGATTAAGGACGATATCCGTCAGGTCGCCCGGGGTCTGGGACTGGACGATCTTTCGGAACTTCCAGCTTCTCCGTGCCTTTCCAGTAGAATTGAAACCGGGCTCAAGGTAACGACCAAGCGTCTGGCCCTCGTTGAAGCGATCGAGACGGCGCTTCGCGATGGTATTGGTCAAGGAACCATCCGTTGCCGGGTTCGGGCGACCGGCGTTGTTGTGGAACTCGGCGAAGACCTACTTTCTCGAATGGGGGGGGCGAACCAAGACCAGATCGTTACGATCCTTCGTGATCACGGACATGGCGGCGGCGTGGTCTACGAGGCCTATCGCCAGGGAAGCGCGTTTTTGCGCGACCGCGGATGAAAGCCGATGAGCAGGCCTCGACCGTGCGCTTTGATCTTGGGCGTCGGCATCGCATTGGCCTCGCCGAGGCGATCTTGGCGGATGTGAAGACGTCGGCGCAGATAGCCGAGGCTATTCGCCAATCCGGGGACGGGGGAGCACCGGTGCTAGTAACTCGGCTGTCCCAAGCGCAGTTTTCGGCGCTCCCAGAAGAGCAGCGGGCGGGATTGAATTATGATCCGGTCTCGCGAACGGCGCTCAGCGCGAGCATTGCCGCCGTGCCGGAAGTCGCTGACATTGCGGTCGTCACTGGTGGCACTGGGGATGTGGCCGTTGCGAGGGAAGTCGCCCGGACCCTGGTATTTCACGGTGTCGCCAGCCACGAGATCATCGATGTCGGCGTGGCTGGGCTTTGGCGACTGATGGAACATCGTGAAATGATCACCAAGATGCCCGTGATCATCGTTTGCGCGGGGATGGAGGGCGCGCTTTTCAGTGTTGTCGGAGGGTTGGCCGGGGGCGTGGTCATCGCGGTTCCCACCTCGAACGGTTATGGTGTCGCCGAGGGTGGAGGGGTGGCACTCAACTCGGCCCTGGCAAGCTGTGCGCCTGGCATAGCGGTTTGTAACATCGATAACGGGTATGGCGCCGCCTGCCTCGCGCTCCGGGTGTTGGGCATGCAGAAACGGCAAGGCTGGGTGGCCTTGTCGCCTTCAACAGGCTCGTGGGAATAAAGCGGGTCCTACCTGCGACCAAGAATGTTAGGGCCGTCGAGAGCGAATCGTCCATCTTGAACTGGTGCTTGCCGTTGGTTCCTCCGATAACGTCGATGAGGAGGAATTCGGGTTGCGAATTTAGGGGCTAGAGGCGGCGTTTCGGAACCTGGAGGTTATCAAAGCGCGTGGCGTGGGGCCGTGCAAGGTGACCGTGGTTTTGGTTGCGGAATGGGTGGGTCGCAGCAATCAGACAGTGCTTAATCCTTAATTTTATCCTCGGAAACTTCGAGCCGATCACGCGCAAGGTCATCGGTTCCGACACAGAGCAGGCTCGCAAACACTCGGAAGAATTCAGCATGAAGTTATGGGAGGGAACCGATCTCTTCTATCTCGCGCTGATCACCCAGGTTTTTAATTTTGATCCGGCCGCGCCGGGGACATTTACTATGCCTGGAAAGGGTTGAGCTATTACGAGTTTAACTACAAGAAAGACTTGGCCACGCCGCTAACATTCATGGAATGACTGCAAAATAAAAGCCTGTCCGGCCGTTATGTCCACTGGAGGAGGCGGCTGGACTTCAACAGTTATCGCGCAACGTTGCCGTTAAGCTCGTGTGTCACCTGGAGCATAGCTCCAGGATTCTACGCCACTTTAATGATGCCTGCGAGGAGTTGTTCGTGCGCAAGGGCGAGAGCAAGCAATTCGTCTCCACCCTCCAGCGCTCCAGAGATTTGTTCTAGAAAACCTCCAAGTCCATTTCCGCGCTCAATCACGTCGCCGCCGTGTGGTCTCACCAAACGGTGCAGGAGAATCGCAAGAAACTGAACGTCGATGAACTACGCCCGCTTCTCTCGGCCCTTGATCAAGCGATCGACTGAAAGCTACTGGGTTTTAAGACCCAAGATGGCCGCCGTGATCTGGTCCAGTGCGCGGTCGACGATAGCGCGGGGGCAGGCGATATTGATCCGCTCGAAACCTTCGCCCTCTGGTCCGAAAATATATCCTTCATCCAGATAGACCCGTGCCTTGTTCAGCATCAAATCCTCGAGGCCCTCGGCGTTTAGGCCAAGCGCGCGGCAATCGAACCACTGAAGATACGTGCCTTGTAGGGGACTCGTCTTAATCTCGGGGGTTTTTTCCGCAAACACTGCGGCGACCCGCGCGGCGTTACTGGCAATATAATCCAGAGCCGCGTTGAGCCAATCCGCACCCTCGCGATAGGCGACCTCGGTGGCGATCAGGCTAAATGGATTCATACCGCCCATTCCGTTCGATCGGAGGGTAGCAGCCATCGTCTCGCGCTTCACTGGGTCGGGGATTATGATATTGGAACAATGGAGCCCGGCGAGATTGAATGTCTTGCTGGCGGCGGTGCAGATGATCGCGTTTTGGGCGAATGCCTCGCCCAAGGTGCCATAGGGCGTGAAGTGCTTGCCTGGCATGATCAGATCGCCATGGATCTCGTCGGCGATCACGATGATGCCATTACGTTGGCATATTTCACCAAACTGCCGAAGCTCAGCTTCTGTCCAGATTCGTCCGACGGGATTGTGGGGCGAACAAAGAATAGCAAGTTTGACCGCTGGATCGGATGCCTTTTTCTCAAGATCAGCAAAATCTATTTCGTAATTACTATCATTTAAAATCAAAGGGCTGGTAACAATTTCACCGCCGTTGTTCGTGATGGATTTATAAAATGGATGGTAGACTGGCGGCTGAATCAAGACTTTCTCGCCGGGGCGGACAAAACTTCGCACCGCCATATTCAAGGTTGGTACCACGCCGGCGACCGTTAGGATCCATTCCGGGTCGACGCTCCAACCATGGCGCTGCCCCATCCAATTTACTGCAGCCTGGAGGTAGCTCTCCGACCGACCCGTATAGCCATAAATTCCGTGCCTGACGTGATCGGATAAAGCATCTACAACCTGTTGGGGACAGCGAAAATCCATATCCGCGACCCACATGGGAAGGATCTGATCGTCGCCGTGTCCTGGGTCGGTGTCGTTCCAG